>CAMWXF010000088.1 GCA_947178115.1 uncultured Lachnospiraceae bacterium | reverse complement strand
TCCATATCCGCCAGCTTATTATTGACATAGATATTCATCTCCTGATTGATGATTACATCCATAAACTCTGCGACCTGGCGCACCGTATAGAAGTTTAAGATCTCAATGGAATCGTTCTCCTTAATCGAATAATATCCGGACTGCAGTTCTCCGTTGACACTGGCAAATTTAGGCAGATCAATTTTCTTGTCATTAACTTCCACCCACATAGTAGTGCCAAATTCCGGCAGTTGATTTATATCGAGATGTGCCGGGGCTCCTGCCGTGGACTCCTTCACCCTGATCTGATCATTGGCATGAACAGGTGTGTAAATATCCGCCTCGTTACCGTTCACGGTGATCACTGCCGCCTCTCCGAGCGTACCCCGGGTAATACGCGGCTTGCCGTTCACCACATAATTTAACTCTTTTCCGCGTTTCGGAAACAGTCCGTCGTTGGCAAACTCCGCCTGCATTGCCGCGTCAACCACCGCAACCTTATTATTATCATATATTTTGATTCGCTGATCGTTAAAATAGACAAAGATAAAGTTATTGCTCTGTTCATAGTAACTTAAGCAAATCCCGATCGGCGTTACCATCAGAGAATCTTTTCTGGCGTCCGCTTCCAGGAACTCTATGTTCAGCATAACCTCTTCCCCGCGAACCGCCACTCTTTCTCTCTGAATCCCCAGTTTATCCGCCAACGCTGCCGTGTAACCCGGAAGCCTGCCGCCTCCGCCCACAACAAACACCGCGCTGACTGATTTATCACCGTTTAACTCCTTGATTTTGTCCGCCACCTGTCCGGTCATATCCGAGATTGCCTCTGCAGTCACTTTCCCGATTTCCTCGGCTGTTATCGTCTGCGAAAGCCCCATGATATCCTTGTACTCTATCTTCTCTTTAACTCCCGTCTCCCTCTTAATCTGCTCCGCCGTAGCAAAGTCCACCAGACAATGCCTCGCTACCACCTCCGTGAGACTGTCTCCTGCAATCGGAATCATACCGTAGGCAATGATACTGCCATCCTTCGTAACGGAAATGTCGGAGGTCCCCGCGCCCACATCCACCAGCGCGATATTCAGCATGCGATACATATCCGGAATCGCTACCTGAATCGCGGCAATCGGCTCCAATGTCAGATTTAACACTTCGAGCCCTGCCTGTCCTACTGCCTTATACAGACCGTCCACAACATCTTCAGGAAGAAAAGTAGCTATAATGTCTGCTCCGATCGTCTTCGCCCGATGTCCCTCCAGATTACCCATGGTGTAACCGTTCATATAATAACGCACCACGGAATATCCTACGCAGTAGAACTTTACTTCCGTATCGTTACTTTCTAAGAATTCTTCATAGGCTTTCTCTACACCCATGGAGTCCAGAGCATAAATATCCTCTCCGTTGACTTCCCTGTCTCCGTCAAGCTCCGTATCCACTCTGACCGTCACTGTTCTGAGCACGCGGCCGGCTGCCGCAATACACACGTCCTTAAGCGGTCTTCCGATCCGCTCCTCCAATTCGGTCTTGACTTCGCTTATTGTCTCTCCCACTTTATAGATATCATGAATCTGTCCATCCAGCATAGCTCTCGTACCATGCTCTCTGATACTCTGCGTGACTACATAGAACTTCCCGCCCATACGATATCCTACCGTACCTACGATACTCCTCGTTCCGATATCCAAACCAAATACTAATTGTCCCGGAAATTTCATTGCTTCTGACACAGGTCTTCCCCCAATTTCTCATCAATTTGTTTATAGACACTGTCCAGTGTCCCACTGTTATCAATTACTACCGGACATTGCCTCAAAAAATCTTCTTCCGATAACTGTCCCTGCATAATACTGTCGATCTTTTCATCCGAATATCCTCTGGATGTCCTCAGCCGGTCTCTCCTGACCTGTTCATCCGTATGGATATACCACATTTCATCGACGATTGCCTTGTAACCGTTCTCAAGCAAAAGCGCCGCCTCTATGAACAGATAATCGATCCCATCATTCTCTCTCTCCTTGGCGATTGCCTCAGTGATATATTCCTTCACCGCAGGATGCACGATCTCATTGATCTGCATCAGCAGTTTTTCGTCTGCAAAAATCCTTGCCGCCATCTTCGCCCTGTCGATCCTTCCCTCTTCTGTCAGGATCTCCACTCCCAGCACCGATACGATCGGCTTATAGCAACGCCCCTGCGGTTCTTCCAGTTCATGCGCCACCCGGTCCGCCATAATAATCCGGCAGCGTGTATGTTCTCCAAGATAGGAAAGTATTTGTGACTTTCCTGCCCCTACGCCGCCAGTAATCCCTACTACTTTCATTTCATGCC
The DNA here is from genome assembly GCA_947178115.1 of uncultured Lachnospiraceae bacterium. Classification (GTDB taxonomy): domain Bacteria; phylum Bacillota; class Clostridia; order Lachnospirales; family Lachnospiraceae; genus UBA3282. The sequence goes on along the minus strand of CAMWXF010000088.1, from coordinate 4,776 downwards.
GCCTCTATATTAATATCTATTTTGCTTCATACCAGTCGCTTCCCGTATGCATATCGATTTCCAGCGCTACAGACAACTCGGCCGCATGCTGCATCTCCTCATCCAAGATACGGCATACCTGAGCCTCCTCCTCCGCCAGCGTCTCGATTAACAACTCGTCATGCACTTGCAGAATCATTCTGGATTGCAGATTCTCCCTGTGCATTCTCTCCCATACACGGATCATGGCAATCTTCATGATGTCTGCTGCCGTACCCTGAATCGGTGAGTTCATGGCAACCCGTTCCCCGAACGAGCGCTGCATGAAATTTCCCGACGACAATTCCGGGATCGGACGTCTGCGTCCGTACATGGTTGTCACATAACCGTTTTTCTTGGCGTTCTCCACTGTAGTATCAAGAAATCTCTTTACTTCAGGATAAGTCTCGAAATACTGCTCGATGTACTCTGCGGCTTCCTTCTTGGAAATACTCAGATCCTGACTTAATCCGAAGGAACTGATGCCGTAAACAATACCGAAATTAACCGCTTTGGCATTGCGTCTCTGTAAATCCGTCACCTCTTCAAAGGGCGTATGGAACACTTTAGAAGCCGTGATCCGGTGAATATCCTCATCCATCTTATACGCCTCGATCAACTGTTTATCACTGGACATATGCGCCAGCACCCTAAGCTCAATCTGGGAGTAATCCGCATCCACAAACAAATAACCTTTCATCGGCACGAATACTTTGCGTATTCTGCGTCCCAATTCCATTCTCATAGGAATGTTTTGTAAGTTCGGCTCCGTAGAGCTGATTCGCCCCGTTGCCGTAATCGTCTGATTAAATGTAGAATGAATCCTGCCGCCTTCGTCAATATAGGCTGCCAGACCGTCTGCATAAGTGGACTTTAACTTTGTAAGTCCTCTGTACTCCAGAATATCCGACACAATGGGGTAGTCCGGTGCCAATTTCTCCAGCACATCTGCCGCAGTGGAGTAACCGGTCTTAGTCTTCTTACCGCCTTGTATTCCCATCTTATCAAACAGGATCTCACCCAACTGCTTGGGTGAATTAATGTTAAATTCACATCCGGCCTGTTTATAGACGGACTGCTCCAATTCCGCGATCCTGCCCGTCAATGCTTCTCCATATGCCTTCAATTCATCGGGCTTCACCAATACGCCGTACTGCTCCATATCATATAGCACCTTCGTAAGAGGCATCTCGATATCGTACATCAATTCATACATGCCCTGCTCTTGTAACCGGTCACGCAGAACCGGTGCCGCTGCCAGGCACACATAGGCATTAAAGCATGCATACTCCATAACCTCTTTCGGTCTTGCAGCGTATGCCTCCGCGTAGGAAGCCTTCCCGCACACCTGCATGCGATCCGGTATGGTAAGTCCCAGATATTCGCCCGCAATGTTCTCCACCTCATAATCATTTTTCAAAGGATTAAGCAGATATGCCGCCAACAGTATATCAAAATACCGCTTCTCCCGATACGGATGCATCACATCCTCCGGTTCGGTCACTGTATGCTCCTGACTGTCATCGCCGCCTTTACCGATCTGCTCATAAATCTTCTTGATATCAAATACGGTCAGCCTGCATATTTCTTTCTCAATGAATTCCCTGATCTTTCCCAAAAGATACTGCGCCGTCACCAATCCCTGACAGGGAATGAAACAAACCTTTTCTTCGCCCGACTTCAGGCTGAGAGCAACAGCCGCACCTACACATCCGCCATCCTCGGCTTTGTCCGCCAGAATCGCCAGACCGATCTCATGCTGTCCGCCGCTCTTCTCTCCCAGACTCCGACACTTTCCAAACAGTTCTTCCACCTCTGCCAGTTCTATTATCTCGGTGAAAAATTCCGTCTGCCGGTTGTTCACGGTCACATCTTTCTCGAATCTCGAAAGCAGATTCTTAAACTCTAACTGTTTACACAGCACATAGGCTTCCTCTGTATAGAAATTGCCTATTTTTGCGTCCTCAAAACTGTACTCTATATCACTCTCCACATTGATGGTTGCAAGTGTCCTTGACAACTCAGCCAGCTCTCTGTTGTTGATCAGAGATTCCTTTACCGCCGTCTTAGTGACGTCATCTGCGCAGGCATAAATATTATCCAGAGAACCGAATTGTACCATTAATTCCGTGGCAGTCTTCTCTCCCACCTTAGGCACCCCCGGAATATTATCCGCCGTATCACCCATCAGGGCTTTTAAATCAATAAACTGTGTCGGAGTTACCCGATATTTTGCCTCCACATCTTTGGCATAATAATCTTCGATCTCCGTTCTGCCGCCTTTCGTCTTCGGAATTCTGATCCGAATATGGTCCGTGGCAATCTGCAGGAGGTCTCTGTCTCCCGACACCAAAGCAACCTCCATTCCTTCCCGTTCACCGCGTCTGGCGATCGTTCCCAGAATATCGTCCGCTTCCAGTCCGGCCTTCTCCATGATACAGATTCCCATCGCCTGCAGCATCTGCTTCATCACAGGCACCTGCTCCCGCAGTTCCGTGGGCATAGGTTTTCTCGTGCCCTTATAATCCTGATAGATCTCATGGCGAAAAGTCGGGGCATGTACATCAAACGCCACTGTCAGATAATCGGGCTGCTCTTCCTCCAATATTTTAAACATAATATTCAGGAAACCATACACAGCATTAGTATGCAGTCCCTGTCCGTTCGTCAGATCAGGTACTCCGTAAAAAGCCCGGTTCAATATGCTGTGTCCATCTATCAATACAAGTTTCTGACTCATCAACTCCATACCTTTCCAAATGACGTTTCACGCGCCCATGACAGCTATTGCTGCACAAGGCCTAATCATACATTACAATCGGAATACCACGCACAGCGCAATAATGATTGCCGCTGCTACCGCCGCCTCCAGACACAACAGGATATACCATAGCATCCTGTGCACATTAATCCGGTGCTCGGCACCCTCCAATTTCATAAGGAGTTCTTCCTGTAAATTGAAATTATTTCCTTCCTCAAGCCGCTCTAATCCTTCCGTGACTAGGAACTGGATCGATAGTTCTTCCTTACATTCCGAGCAGTTCTCCACGTGCTCCACAAACTCTTCAAGTTTACTGCCATCCAAATCATCCTGCAGGAAGGAAGGTATTTTTTTCTCTGCCTCTTTACAGTTCATACCCTGTCACATCTTTCTGTAGACCATAACCTATTATGCGCCCATACAGATTTTATTATATACCATAATCATATCTTTTGAAAGTGTTATAAACCGAAAAATACCGTAATGTTTCATCTTCGTTAAACATTACGGTATACTTAAAATCCGTCTTATTTTTTATCCTTTGTGTCGCCTGTCTCGTTCTTTTTGTCCTGTTCTCCCGGCTTATTCTGATTATCCGGCAGATAATGTTCACTGATCGATGATGTCATCGTACATCTGCCGTCGAAACATGCCCCCTCATCGATCACAATGGAACTTGCCGTGATGTTACCGGCAATCTTACCGGTGGAGAGAAGTTCCAGTTTGCCGCTGACTACGATATCACCGTCAACTTTACCGGATATAATAACACTCTGCGCCGATATATTACCTTTAACCTGCCCGTTAGCGCTTAGAATCAGCTTCTTACTGCATGTGCAGTTGCCGTTGATCACACCGTCAATTCGAATTGTCTCCGGCGATGTCAGATCACCGTCGAAAATGGATCCTTCACCAATCAATGTGCTGACCTTTGTCTTTGATTCATCCATGTAATTTTCGTTTTTACTTTTTCCTAACATAATATCATTCTCCTTTATCCTTTTGCCTCAAACACGATCAACGGATCGATCGGCTGACCTTCAAATATAACCTGATAATCCAGCTGTACATTATGTACATCTACCCCGGCGAGCGCCGTTCCGATCTGCACTTGCGCACCTTCCTGCTGTAACGCCTCCGCTTCCTGCAGGAACATATAACGCGTCTGATAGCCGTTACCGTGCTCAATTTCGATAATCAACGGATAAGTATCATCGGAACCGACCATTGATACCGTTCCATCTCCTGCCGCAATAACATTTCCTTCTTCTTCCGTGCCGATCGAAACATAGGGGTGATCTTCCGAGTACTTCTCAGTCACGATTCCCTGTTCCGAATACGGATACCTGCTGGGAAAGGCAGTATCATTCTCACCCGCCTGTTCCTGCTCTTCTCCGTTCGCCTCCATATTCCCCTTTGCCACCGCAAGCAGCGCCTTATTCTCGGATGTTAATGCGTCATTCTGCCTGCTTAGACTATCCTTCTCTTCCTCTAATTGTGCAACTATTTTTTCCTGCGCGGCGATCCTCTCCATGAGCTCTGTCTGCGTCTCACTCTCACCGGCGCTTTCCTTCCTGCTTAAACCGCTGTCCGCAATTTTAGTCTCAATGCCGGACCAGTATAGATACATGAGCCATCCGAAAGAAACACAAAGAATGACTAAAAAAAATGTAAGCAGACGCAGAAAAACATGTGAAACATGAAACTGTTTGCTGTTTTGTCCCGTATTGGAAATCAGAAGGATGGAGAAAGATTCCTTATGCTTATGTTTGCGTGGTTTCATAGATATCTCCATTCCACCGTCATAATTGGCGGCATATATTGTTATATATTATTTCATTTATCCTTTGCCAGACAAAAGTGTCACACAACATATTCGGTTACTGTGCCGGGACGGCTGTATCTTCCGCTGTCTCCGGTGCAGGCTCTGCCGGAATAACAGCCGTAGCCACACCTTTCTTATTAACCTCGTATGTAATACCCTCGATCTCCACCGT
>CAMWXF010000087.1 GCA_947178115.1 uncultured Lachnospiraceae bacterium | reverse complement strand
TTCACTGGCGGTTTGTCTGGACACAATCCTGAAGTATGAGGGACTGTCCAGAAATACAGAGAGACTGCTAAACCGGGGAAATTCTGTGTTCTCGATTCTGGAATCTGATCTGCAGGACTGCACGATACTCGATCTGTCGGGGTGCAGTCTGGATGCTGTACTCTATTATGTGAATCTGGATCTGCCGGTGCTGGCATTGTTAGATGACGGTAATGCGGTGCTGATTGTTGGATTTAATGAATTAAATATTGTTGTGATGGATCCCGTCACAGGAACATTATATAAAAAGGGTATGAATGATTCTACGGAATGGCTGAAAGAAAACGGAAATCAATTTGTCACCTATGTGCGGAAGGAACAGTAAATATAGGGAGAAGAGAACAATGGGGAAAGCTTGAAGCTTTTGCAAAACAGCGTATTTAGGGCAAAGGAAACCGAAGGTTGCGGACGAATTCGGTGTAAGCAACCGATATTTCCTGCTTTGGAAAGCAGAAGTTGTAGCGCAGGGAGTTTTTTTTCTATATGATTGCCTCATAGAAATTTTACGAAGAAGCGTTATGCACCGAATACAATACCATCTATTATGATAACACTAGATATTATATTGTGGGGACAACGCTTCGGAACGGAGGAACATATGAATCTTGAAATCGCAAGCAGACTGGTAGCGCTGCGTAAGGAGAATAATCTGTCACAGGAGGCTCTGGCGGAGAAGCTGGGGATCAGCAGGCAGGCTGTCAGTAAATGGGAAAGGGCAGAAGCCTCTCCCGATACGGACAACCTGATTGCACTGGCGAAGTTATATCATGTCTCATTGGATGAGCTGCTGAAAATACATGAGGAGGAAGAGAACGAAGAACCGCATGATTCGGAACAGAAAGAGTCGCTAACGGAGCTTCAGACAGGCGCTGAATTCGGGGCGGATACAGAGAATCAAGCTGAGGAGAACGTGAAATATGAGCAGGGCGTGGCTGATGAAGTGAATGAGGATGTGCATGTAGGATTTGACGGTATCCATGTGAAGGACAAGGACGGAGAGGTTCATGTGAGCTGGCGCGGAATCCACGTGCATGATATGAAAAACGACAACGAGGTACATATCGATAAGAACGGCATACGTGTCAACGGGGATGAGGCGAGAGATCCCCTTTTTGTACGAGGTAAGGAAGCAGAGCTTCCGCTCGGTATCATTGCGATCGTAGTTTATATTTTGATAGGAATCTTCTTTGATCTGTGGCATCCGGGTTGGCTGATTTTCTTCATGGTGCCGATTATCAGCACGCTGATCCATGCGGTGCGGCAGCATAATCCGGATCTGTTCGCTTATCCGGTGCTGGCATTACTGGTGTTTCTGTATGCCGGTCTGATGTATTCGTTGTGGCATCCGGCATGGGCGGTATTCTTAACAATACCGGTCTATTATTCTATTACAGGATATATCAGGAGAACACGGACGAGGGATGTGGAGGAAGAGGACGGTAGAGATATACGGTAAAGATTGATTACGGGAGAAAATATAGCGGCCGCGCGGGCGAAGGGTTATAGCTTCGCCGTTTGCGCGGCCGTTTTATGTTTTAGTTTTCTTTGAAAATAATATTCTTGTATTTCTGCAGAGAGAACAGGAGGATCATGCCAAGGATTCCGCATGAAATGACCTCACCCGCACCTACGGTCAGACAGTAGTACCCAAAACACTGCAGCACGGATAATCCTTCGATCATCAATCCATATCCGTAGATCAGTACGAGCGGTACGATAACCGTATTGGCAATAATCGGGCAGACGGGAGCACACCATTTCCATCTTCGCAGTGCATATGTGCCAAGTGCACCGATTAAAGTTGCCAGACTGCCGAAGATGATGTCGGGCAGCACACAGCCCGTCAGGATATTGCTGAGCAGACAGCCGATGAACAGACCGGGGATAGCGGCAGGTGTGAAAAACGGCAGTATCGTGAGTGCTTCAGAGAATCGAACCTGAACGGCGTAATTTGCAAGCCCGAAAGCGTTGGCGATGAAGGTCAGCACAACGTAGATTGCGGCGATCATGGCCGCCTGAACCAAGAGTGTCAGTGACATGGGTGGGGCGATCCTTACGGGAACCGTCTCACTGTAAGATTGTTTTTTCATATGCATTTGTCTCCTTTAGTTTTGTTTTACGTCAGGAAGGTCTCGAACTGACGTGTAGATTTTGGAAAAACCTTGAATTAATGGACTTTTCCAAAATCTAAGTATAGCAGTAAATTGGGAAAAGTCAAGTTTGGCACAGGATTTGGCACAATCTTGTAAATGTCTTAAAGCCCTACTAGCTAACACCATTTTGTGCTATAATAAGACATGAAGTTATGCTGAGGCATAAAAGAACGCCGCCTTAGTATAACTTTATGTCTTGAAGAATGCGAAGAGCATGCTTTCTCAGTTGGATGTGAGAGTAATGCCCAGTGATACAAAATGTGTGAGAACGCTAAGGAGAGGATAAATTATGCGAAATATGAAAAAATGGATCGCAGCTATGCTTACGATAACAATGACGGTTAGTGACTGCGGGGTTATTCCTGCATTTGCGGCGGAGGATAGCGTGGCAGTTGAAAAAGCAGTTGCGGAAAATAATGCTGTTTCCGGCGAGATGTCAGCTGATAGTGATCCTTCTTCGGAAAGTGAAATAAAAGAATGTGAAAAGGAAGGCGATTTATCCGAGAAATCGAATGAAGACCGGGACAAGGATGCATCGGATTTCATACAGGATGAGGTTACAGATTCTGAGACAGATACGGAAACGAAGTTACCGGCTTTACATATCGGACAGATCAAAAAAGGCGAAAAACTTCCTGATCCGAATGATTCCGAATTTGTATACGATTTACCGGTTTCTTTTGATGTAGCGGACTGTCTGGTATTATTTGTCAATTATGACATTAATACGATACATGAACAGGAAGAAAACGGTACGCTGCTTTGGTGTATTCTCCGGGGAGAGAAAGGAACGGCAGCGGGCAGCGCCAATCTTATGAATGAAGAAGACGATTGGACGAACTTTGAGGTTGTGTCTGACTCGCCGTATTTTATAATGACAGAGAACGAGGACGAAGAGAGTGATTACTATAAAATGATAGAGCTTGCTTCTGGGGAAGAGGCAGAGCAGGATGATTACGACTACTATATTCGGGCGGCATATTATTTGGGAACAGGAAAAGATAAGGACGAAGATTTTTATGCGGCAGCAACAGTTCCGTTTCTGCTTCAAAATGATGATACCGATATAGATCAAGCACAGGATGATACGATAGATACAGATAAAATAACAGACGATATGAACGATGCAAAAAACACAGATCAGGAGGACAACGGAGACGGTGCATTGGCGGAAGACAGCGATGCAGAGCAAGTGCTGGAAGATATTGATCAGGAAAATTCCGAATCAGATGAAATAACGGACGATATTATTACGGTTTCCGAAAATGATATTGCAGATGAGGATTCTGTGCTTTCCGAAAGCGATGCGGTACAACCGGAGGCGGAAGAGCACATCAGTGACATCATGTTAGACAAAACCGCTATAACTATGCAGCCGGGAGGCACAGAGCAATTGACCGCAACGACTGCTCCCGAAAATATTCAGGCAAAGATTTCGTGGGAAAGCAGCAATGAAGCTGTTGCCGTCGTAAATGAAACCGGTGAGATTAAGGCAAAGGCGGAGGGAATTACATATATTACTGCGGAGTGCGACGGCTTGACGGCTGTTGCCCGGGTGGAAGTTGCGCCTGCGGATGCCAATGATAAGCTCGTTGACTTATCCGGAGATATCTGGGTGGCCGGTTTCAGGAGAGAAAGTGAAGATTTTGTTTATACAGGGCAGAAAATCACGCAGGACATTCGCGTTTATTATAAGGATACCCTATTAACAGAAAAGACGGATTATACCCTGAGTTACAAGAATAACATCAACGCCGCTGATTATAATACTGTCAAAGCGCCGAGCGTTACCATTAACCTGAAGGGGCAGTACAGCGGCAGTGTGACCTTATATTATACGATAAAGCCTTTAGATATAAATGATATCGATATCTATAATATAGACAAAGAAGCTGCTGATGGAACGGGCACTGAGGTCAACCGCTCGCCGGGGTATGAACAGACGGTTAATTACAGCAATAATTTGAAGATTCCCAGTCCGGTTCTGACGTTTGGTAAGAAGAAATTGGCAGCGAATAAAGATTTTGTCTGTGATTATACGATTCTGTCCGAAAAGCTGGCGGAGGAGTCCGGACAGTCGGCGGACTATAGAAAAGGAGATTCTTATAAGCCGGGAGAGATATACAATTATACTGTAAACGGTATTGGTAACTTTACGGGTTCCTTCCAAATGCAGCTTGTCATTCTGAAAGATAAAAACCTCAATTTCAGTTCCGCTGCGGTAAAGCTTGGACAAAAGCAGTATGAATATCATGGGGTGGCTTTATCCAAATCGGATGTAACGATTACTGAGCTCAAATTAGGCGGGCAGACTCTGGACAAAACTCTTTATGAGCATGAAGTCTCTGCAAATGGGATAGAGGGCGCTTATGTGACGGTATACCCTTCGGAAGCCGGCAGGACTGCCGGTTACCGCGGCAGTAAAAAAGTGAATTTGAAGTTAGTAGGAGACCGGAATATTGGGGCTGCTGCGGTAGGAGAGCAGTGGAAAGGAAGTATACCTTTTTCCCAGAAAACGGTGAATAAGTATGGCGGAATTTTTCAGGAGAAAACAGGCGTACTGACGTATGGAGCAGGGGAAGCGAAAGAAACCCTTACGGAAGGGAAAGATTATACCGTAAAATACAGCAATGCCAAGAAAGTCGGAAAAGTGACGGTTACTTTTACCGGTAAAGGCAGATATAAAGGGACGCTTAAGCAAAAATATGAGATTACGCCCAATAATGCTGAGAATGATCTGACGATCGTCTGGGGAAAGAATGTAACGGATAAGGGTGAGGTCCTGGAGGTCGCTTATCAAAAAGGCGGCGCGGTGCCAGATTTTGTCATAAAAGATCAGGATAGAACTGTTCTGAAAAACAAAACCGATTATACGGTAAAAGTAAAAGAAAATAAAAATCCGGGTACAATCATGAGCTGTGAGATTACTGGTAAAGGGAATTATAAGGGATATACAAAAACCGTGCAGCTTCAGGTAACGACGGGCGACATCGGTTTGGCATCCATATCAATTCCGGATAAACCGTACAGTACGAAGCAAAATGCATGGAAGTCAACCGTCACGATCAAAGATGTGAATGGTAAGAAGCTGGCTGCCGGAACGGATTATGTCAAAGAACTTACCTATGAATATGAAAATATGGAAAGCGGACAGCTACCTCAGAAGAACACTACCGTTAAAGTGACTGTACAGGGAATAGGCTGTTATGAGAAGACTCTTACCGGGACTTATCGGATATTCGAAAATAATATCAGCAAGTTGAAGATTGTCATTGATCCGCAGGAATATACCGGAGAGGAAATAGCATTGTCATCAAGCGATATTCATGTATACGCTAACAGCACTGATGCCAAAAATAAGAGAAATGAATTGGGAAACGGCTGTTATGAAATAGTGGAATACAAGAATAATATTAAGACAGGCAATGCTAAAGTAACATTGCGCGGAAGAGGGGATTACGGCGGAACCAAAACTTATTCCTTTAAGATTCAAAAGAAAGCGTACCGGATCAATCATGTGAAGAGCATAACGTTAGACAAGACCAGCCTTTCGCTGCGTCTTGTAGAAAAAGAAGTGCAGCTTACGGCTACGATCACACCAGAGGACAGTTGGGAAAAAATAGCGAATCCGACTGTGATCTGGTCTACATCCAACAGCAATATTGCGACAGTCGAGATTCCTGTTGAGAGTTCCGGCGTGGACGGAGACAGGGCGGTCACCAGAACTGTCAAGTTTAAGAACGAAGGAACAGTAACGATAACAGCGACTGCGCAGGATGGCAACAAAAAGGCCCAGTGTAAGATCTCCATCGTCGATGTGCCGATCCTGAAAGAGGCAGGGCAGAAGATCGAAGGAAAAGTGGGCGATACTTATCAGTTGACGGTGGAATGGGAAGAATCTCAAGCGGCAGATCCCAATAAACTTAAATGGGAAAGTAACAATGAAGACAGGGTAGCTGTAGATAAAAACGGTCTGGTCACTATGAAAAAAATAGGTGCGGCTACAATAACGCTCCGTGTGGGCAGCAGCAGCTATGTGCAACAGTGTAATGTGATCGTGAAAGGGGAAGAGGAAGAAGTCCTGCCGGAGGGAAGAGCTCTTATCTATGAACAGAAGCCCGGTACAGTTGATGATGCGATAGCTATCAATGAGCTTCTGCGGAATTGGGAATGGAATCCCGGTTTGTGTGATTATCTGTATATTCCGGCAGGGGTTTATCGGATTGGCGCTACAATAAGCGATGACAATGGTTTCGGGGGTATCGTTCTGACAGATAATCAGAAATTGATCATGTCTCCCAGCGCGCTGCTTGTGACGATCGGGAATAACAGTAGTCATTATCGTATCATATATGCGTTTGACCGCGACAATGTTACCATTTCCGGCGGTCAGATCATAGGGGATCGTGATATTCATACCGGTAAAGGCGGTGAGGCGGGTCATGGAATCCAGATTGACGGCTGCAAAAATGTCCATATCAGTGATGTAGAGATTTCCAAATGCTGGGGCGATGGTATTTATCTGGGTGCGTATTCCAGCAGTGCGAAACCATCCTGCAACGGCGTAACGATTGAGAATTGCAATCTTCATCATAACAGAAGAAGCAATCTATCCATTACGGATGCGAATAATGTTACGATAGACAACTGTCAGTTCAATTATGCAAGCGGAACCGATCCGCAGTATGGTATTGATATTGAGCACAATTATCGCACTACAGAGCATGTTAAAATAACCAATTCAACCTTTAAGGGAAATGCAAAAGCCAGCATGGGAATCATAAAGTCGGCAAACGATATCAGACTTGAGAACTGTACGCTGGACGGTGCGTTCTATAATATGGCTGGGACTAAGGTAGTGGTGTGGAGGAGGGCAGGTAAGGGGGAGTTTGTGGATGGGGGAGGCGGT
>CAMWXF010000086.1 GCA_947178115.1 uncultured Lachnospiraceae bacterium | reverse complement strand
GTAGTCATCTCTGCATATGCACATACCACGGGAACGGAAGGAAATCTGCAGTACAGAGTCTATGAATGGGGACCTGAGGGATATTTCCTTGTAGAAGATCTGTGGCGGATTCCTGGTGGGGTGTCGATTGATGTTTCCGGTGAATGGAATCGTGAAGAAAACATGGATTTTTATTATATTTCAGCAGATCAATGCATTGATCCCTATTACGAGAAAATAGATTCGGCGTGGTTAATCACGGAGGCGGAGTATGAACGGAAAATTGCAGATTTCGGGGAAATGACGAATCTGTTTTCCCAGCCCGGAGAGAGATGGGGCATGGAGTGGTGGAAAGAACATGAGACTTCGGATGATATTTATTTAACGATTGAAGAGGAATTATTGAACTGGAAAAAATGATAACGAGACAGAAGATATTATAATACGCCAGAAACTTATGACTTGTGATGATATCATGTGCAAGACAATGGTTTCTGACGTTTTTATCTTTTAGGATTTTCTGTTTTTACTCAGCTTCATTAATTTGTCGATCTTATCCAGTTCTTCCGGCGTAGAGTAACTGCGTATTGTGGCGGTGATTGTTTCCACTTCTTCTTTTGTAAAAGAAATGTGGTTGTCCCTGCCTCTTTTTGCGATTGCCATAAAGAAAGGCATCATCTGCTCTTTGTTGAGAGACTGGCTCTCAAAGACAAGGGATTGCAGAAAGTCCAGCTTTGCTTTGTCAATATGCGCAACAGCCGGATCGTCCATCCAGTTTCCGGTCATGATATCATCCTTTCTACCGCTTTGATCATAGCCGATCTGAGCGGAATCTGTTTTGATATGATTGTAACAAAGGCTGCTTTTGATTGTACGAAAAATATATTACGACTCTTGCGTGTCTGTGTTTTGCTGGAACATTTCGTACATGGCCTTCTGTTCCGGTGTGAGCATGTTCGTTAACATATCCATCATGGAAAATGGTGCAGCATCGCCGAAAGCAGATGATTCTTCTGAATCTTCTGCAGCACCACTGCTATTTTCAGAGGAAGCGAACTCACCGAAAGGCGATGCTGCGGAAAGATCGGGAAAGATTTCCTGCAGGGCGGACATGGTCTGAGACATTTCCTGCATGGTTTCCATGGTCTGTAACATGTTCTGCATCTGTTCCAATTGTCTGATTTCTTCGGGGGAAGAGTAGAGACATAATTGCCGGCACAGCTCGCGCAGATCCGGCTTTTTATCGGAAGGTATACTGCATCCGCTGATCTGAAAAGGATGCCGTCTGACATAACTCATTGTGTATTGCAACTCCATATATTTAATATAGATCGCCAGATGCTTTTGCATGGAGGGATCTATGTAGGGGAGAAGAACCTTCCATTTCTGAATATTGTTGGTAGTGTATAAGGCATCGAATGCCATAACGTTTGCTGCCTCTTCATTTTTAGCTGCCATAAGGTATGCCTTTCTGATGCCATGGTGCACTGATTTTTCTCTACAGTATATGACACATGTGAGAAAAATAGGCTCTAAAGTGCAAGAGCCTATTTCCCAGATGTGAAATCAAATAGATGTGTAAAAGGGGAGTTTCATGGATTAGTTACCGCAGCAGCTGGAAAGGATCAATAACCAGATCAGAGTGTTGCAGCAGCCGTTGTCGCCGTTATTACCAAACAGACTTAAACCGCCGCCGTCGCATCCGCAGCCGTCATTGTTGTTGCCACAGCAGGATAAGAGGAGCAGGATCCAGATCCAGGAACCGCATCCGTTGCCGCCGAAAAGACTGGTGTTATTATTGTTGTTGCATCCGCAGTGAGTTGCTGATAAATCGCTCATTGTTAATTCCTCCAAATGTTGTTTATGGTTTATCTTATGAGCATGGGGCATATGTGTTACAAATTTTAAAATTGTTCTGTGCAGCGATATAGCCAGAGATTATTTGTTGTGATTATATGCGGCAATATGAAGACTAAGGAGGTTTTGTGAAAGTGAAAGGATTTTTAAAAAGAAGAATTTACAACAGGTTGTGTTTCGAGTATAATAAATATGTATGAGTATATCTATATGTGGTATTGCCATAAGGATAAAGGAGTGTTGAGAATGAGCAGAGTATTTCGGACAAAGCGTATGAGGATGACAGCATTGCTGCTTTCGGCGGCTGTTTGCATAGGAAGTATGGATATCAATATGCTTACTGTGCATGCGGCGCAGGAGGGGAACTTATACGCGGAGGAAAATCCGGAAATAACAGAAGATATGACGTCGGTGGCGGATTCGGTAGCTGCCGATGAGACTGTGGTTGAGAATCCGAATACCGCCGGAGAGACACAGTCGGAGCAGGGTACTGTGCCGGAGGGAGAAACGCAGATTGCGAACTATGAGGAAGCATATAGTACTTCCGAGGCAGCTGAATCTAATATACCGGCAGCGCAGGCGGATGAAGGAGACGGTGGAGAGACAACACCGGTCGGACCGCAGAGAGTTGTTGTTTCCGGTATCACAGTATCCAATAAGCTTTATGATGGCACTTCGGCCAGAGCAAGCGGTACTTTGAAGGCGATAGTACCAAAAGAAGCATCGGCAGCATCAAGAGAAGAAGATGTTACATCACTGGTGGAATTCAGATACAGTATTTCCGGAACCAAGGCGGATAATACACCATATAGCTACACCTCGGACAGTGCGACGGACGGCACGATCGTGACTGGAATGCCTAAGGATGCAGGAAACTATACGCTCACGGTAACTGCTGCGGATTCGAACGGAAAGTATGCGGGATCGCAGGGAATTCAGTTTGCAATTAATAAGAAGACGATCACCATCAAGGCAAGTGATAAGCAGAAGAAAATCGGAGACCCGCTTCCAACGGCTTATGACTATACAGTTAGCGGTTTGGTAAACGGAGAAACTCTCACAAAGGAACCGGAGATGGCCTGTGACATCACGGAAGAAACGAAGGATACGACGGGCAAATATACGATCACTGCAAAAGGCGCAGAGGCGGGATCCAACTATATTATTACTTATCTTGAGGGAACACTGACCGTATCAGATAAGGAGACGGTTGATATTTCCGGTATTACCGTGTCCGACAAAGTATATGATGGTACACCGGTGGTATGTGATATCAGTAAGGTGAAGGTGACATCGTCCGGAACGGAAATTCCCAGTTTGATATCGCAATTACAGTACAGCATCTCGGGCGGACAGAAAGACGGGACACTGTATGCTTCAAATAATATTACCGGGGCGTATGATCCGGAGAATAAGACCGGTACACCGAAGGAAGCCGGCATATATACATTGAAGGTAGTGGTCATATCCGATAAATACAGGGGTGAATTCAGAAGAGATTTTTCTATTACCCAAAAACCCGTGACACTTACAGCGAAAGATATGGATATTAAGCAGGGCGATGAGATTCCGACGGAATTCGATTATGAAATAGAGGGATTACTGGACGGTGATGAAATATCGAAGGAACCGTCATATACCTGCGACATCTCAAACACGGAAAAAACGGGAAAGTACACGATCACACCGCGTAACGCATCCGCGGGATCAAATTATGTGATCCAATATGTATCGGGTACTCTGACTGTATTAGAGAAGGATCGCATCACGATCTCCGGTATTACGACAACACCGTCCCCTAAAGTGTATGACGGAACTCCGGTGGTGTGCAATACAGAGAATCTGAAGGTTGTGTTAAATCAGAGTGGTGTCGAGAATACGGACATCACAGATAAGGTTGATTTTGAGTACAGTATTGAGGGTACGCTGGCGAATGGCAGAGCATATTCGTCTGGTGACATTGTGAATGGTATGCCGAGCGCGGCCGGAGAATATACGATTACCGTGACTGCATCCTCTAAACCGGAAGAGACAGACAAGTATCGGGGATCGATGGAGTATTCGTTCAGCATTGCTCAACGACCGATCGTCATTAAGGTGGGCGATCTGGAGATTAAGACAGAAGATAAACTGCCGGATCGGAGCGATTATTCCTATGAGATTGCAGGGATGGGGTTATTGGAAGATGAGCAACTGTTAAAAGAGCCGATATTTACCTGTGATATTCAGAATACCGATATGGTAGGAAAATATGATATCGTAGCAGCGGATGCAGATGCAGGCCCCAACTACAGGATCACATATCAGGCGGGTACCCTGACGGTAGTGGAGAAAGAGATCGTTCCGACGAGGAATCTGCTTCGGATCATTGCACCGGCACCGGTGACCAATGTAGAAAACGGCACGCCTATCGATAAGATTGAGCTGCCAGCGACAGTGAAGATCGTAACGCGGAATATCGGCGCGGAAGAAAACGAGCTGACAGAGATAAACGAAACAGCTGCGGTAGCGTGGGAGAGAGTAGCGACAGACGGTACTTCATATGGCCCGCGGAATGAAGCGGAACAGACTTTTATAATGGGAGGCAACGTGGTTCTGCCGGCGGAAGTTGATGCGGGCGAAGTGTCCCTGCGGGTGACAGTGCAGGTCAGTGTACGTGAGAAATATGCGGTCAGGGATGCAGTGGCAATTCCGACAGCCAGTGTTGCCACCGGAAGCGGTGTGCGCCGTGGGACGACGATCAAACTGTCCTGTGAAACAGAGGGTGCCGAGATTTATTATACGTTGGACAGCTCGAAACCTGATAAGGAAAGCAATCGCTATACACTCTATAGTAACCCGATCGAAGTAAAGGTGAACGGCTTTACGGTGATTTGGGCATATGCGCGTAAACAGGGACAGCCGGACAGCGATACGGTGAAATTCTATTATTATATCGATTTGCTGGCAGGCGGAGAGGGTGATGAGTCTGAAGTGCCTCCGGAAGATATTCCAAGCAGCGGAATTATTCCGGAAGGATTGTGGATGACGGAAATCTCGGAGTATACCTATACCGGAAAGGCAATCAAGCCTGAGGTCAGGGTGTATGATTATAAGACGCGGCTTGTGGAGAAGAAAGATTATACAATAAGTTATACCAACAACACGAACGCGGCGGATCGAAATGCGGCCAAAGCACCGTCGATTATTATCGTGGGCAAGGGTAATTATGAAGGTAAGGTAACGAGGACCTTTACAATTGCACCCAAGGATATTAGAGACACGGATGTTATTATCGATGATATCGCCGTAGCATACAATAGCAAGAAGGCACAGAAGCCAGCTCCGGCAGTATTGTGGAACAGTAAGAAACTTACGGTCAACAAGGACTATGTTGTGCGGAATGAAGAAAATCAGGAGGCAAGCTACAAGGATGTAGGCGTATATACCTTAACCGTGTCCGGCATGGGCAATTATACAGGTGCTAGAACCTTCCGGTTTACGATTACGGACGGCATATTGGTGTCTAAGCTTACGGTGGCAAAAATACCGAATCAGACCTATACGGGAGCTGCCATTAAACCGCAGCTCACGGTCAAGGAGAAGAGTAAGGTATTGACCCAGGACGAGGATTATACCGTAAGGTATGAGAATAATACGAGTGTCGGCACTGCGACAGCCGTTGTTATAGGAAAAGGAAATTATGCGGGAACGAAGAGGGTGACCTTTAAGATTACGGAGGTTGCTGCTCTGAATAAGGCGAAAGTCGAGTTCTCATTTGGCGATACGTCGGTCTATACGGGCAAGTCGATCTGCGATGATAATGTGAAAGTGACGGTAAATGTCAAATCGGACGGCGAGACGGTAACCCGTACGCTTACGAAGGGTACGGATTTTGAGGTCGAGTACACCAATAATGTGAAGGTGGGAACCGCAACTGCAACATTTACGGGTAAGAACGCATACAGCGGAAAGATCAAAAAAAACTTTAAGATTACCGCATATGACATAAGCAGGGTAAAGATTAGTTTAGATAAGTATTACAGTTACGTGAAGGGCGGCTGCAAGCCGGAACCGGTTGTAAAATTCGGCAGTCAGACCCTGCAAGCCGGTACAGAATATACGCTGGCATATAAACAGAATAATGCAGCGGGCAGTCTGGCTGTACTGACGATCAAAGGCAAAGGCAACTTTACCGGAAGCACAACCAAAGAGTATGAGATTACAACGCAGGATATCGGTAAGATGACGGTAACTGCCGCTGATAAGGTCTATCAGAATAAGAATAATATTTATAAGACGACCGTTCAGGTGACAGATACGAATGGTAAAAAACTGGCAGCGGGCAAAGACTATGACAAGAATATGGAATACTCGTATGCCGAAAAAACCCGTATTGGTAAAACTTACAAGCAGGCAGGAGATCTGGTGGGGGCGGATGATATTATTCCGGCCGGAACGAAGCTTAATGTGAAGATTACCGCAAAGGGTAGAGATTATACCGGAACCGTATTGGGAACTTACAGGATCACTGCAGCGAGCATCACGAAGGCAAAGGTGAGCATAAAAGACCAGACCTATACCGGCAAAGCGATCGAGCTTGATACAAAAGCCGATCCGCAGGCGGTCTATGTGGAGGTAAATGGTACAGCCTTGAAGTCGGAGGAGTATGAGATCGTAGCAGGCAGTTACAGCAATAATATTAACAAAGGTACGGCTAAAGTAGTGATTCGCGGACTGGGCAATTACGGCGGTACGAAGACGGCTACGTTTAAGATCAAAGGAAAGGGACTCGGACTCTTTGGTTTATAGTCCTAACAGGCAGGACTCTCATGATGGGAGTCCTGTTTTGGTATGGTGCAAATTGGAGAAATTGTGTAAATTATGACAAAACACTTGCATAAATCTCAAGATATAGTAAAATTATACTATATGCTAATAAGTCAGATTGGGTTATTAGGCACATATTATTATGATAAAGGAGCGGGTCCCCTATGGCGGGATTTGAAGTTTCCGGCAGAAGATTCCGGACAGAGGCAGATTATAAGGCGGCTCTGCGGGATCAGGCGAAGATTGAGAAAATCAAGACACAAGTCAATATGGAGCAGCCGGGAGAAGTAATTACGCTGTATGCCGACATTGGGGCAGGTGTATATCACTTTGAAACTGTTGTCGGTAATGATTTCGACGATGAGATCTATGAACTGGCTGAGCAATATAAGCGGCAGGGATATAATAAGGACAGCAGACTCCCGTCCGGAAAGAAGAAAAAGAGCAAGGCGGGAAGTCCCCGAAAAGAAGCC
>CAMWXF010000085.1 GCA_947178115.1 uncultured Lachnospiraceae bacterium | reverse complement strand
GATCTGAATAACTTCGGCGGGTTCGGACAACAGGGCTATGGCTATAATGTAGGATCTATGTATGATGAAATCGGTAAGATCCTGGGACTCCATGAGGAGCATAATCTGATTATTGTGGGAGCCGGGCATCTGGGACAGGCGCTTGTAAATTACATGAATTTTGAGCGCAGAGGATTTATTTTCAGGGGAATATTTGATATTGATGAGCGACTTCATGGCACACAGATTCGAGGGATCACTGTGCGGCCGATGCGGGAAATGGAACGTTTTGTGAAAGACAATGACATTGATATCGCAGTTCTTACCATACCCAAAAGCAGCGCGGTGGAAGTGGCGGAACAGCTTGTATCCTGCGGGATCAAGGGATTATGGAATTTTGCACATGTGGATCTTCATGTGCCGGATGATATACAGGTTGAGAACGTACACCTTTCGGATAGTTTGATGAAATTGTCCTACAACCTTGCATCGCATGACAGATAATATCGCATAACAGAGAGTATTACATGACAGAGAGGCAGTGAATATATGTCCAGAACAGACGAAATATTTGAACCAGCGCTGTCCGGGAAGAAAATCCCGATTCTCACGCTGGATAATAAATGGCATAAGCTTTTTACGCAGAAGGAATACAGCACAGAGATCAAGCGTATGGAAAGCGAAATGAATAAATTGCTCAAGCGTCAGGCTAAAGTCAATGAGGAAAGCCGTGAGATCAAAAAGCTGAAGAAGGCAAAGATGGACGAGATCGTAGTGCTTGCGGACGAGATGGGGAAAGCACCTTCCAAAAAATTGGAAAAAAAGATGGAAGAGTGCAGGGAAACTGTCACAGCCTGCAACGAGAAGATAGAGGCCTGCGAGGAGGAGATGTTGGAACTTCCCAGGCAGATTAACCACTTGAATCATAAGCTGATGCTTGCCACGATGGAGGTATGTTATCATAAACTGCAGAAAAATACGAAGGAACTGGAAGAGATCAATGAATGGATCAACGGTATCCGGAGAGAATTGAAGAAAAAGGTCGTGCGCAAGCAGGAGAAAGAGGCGATGAATCATCTGTTGTACTCCTATATGCATGATATCTTCGGGGCGGATGTTATAGAGATTTTTGATATGAAATATGATCCGAAGGAGAAGTACGGTAACAAGAAAGAGCCGGATGACAAGAATGATGATTCGGATGAAAACAAAGGTGACGATGAGGATGCGTTGAAATCATGAGATTTTGACGCTTCCCTTGCGTTGGGGAAAGTATGCCTGCAGGTGGTCGTGACAGGCGGAATGGAGAAGTGTATGAGGCAGTATTTAGTGACCGCTTCCGAGATGAAGCGTTATGACAGTAACACGATAGAGAAGTACCGGATTCCGGCGCTGCTGCTTATGGAGCGGGCGGCCCTTGTGACAGTAGAGGAAATCAGGCGCGTGTACGGTAAATCCCCATGCAGAGTGGCGGTTATAGCGGGAGGAGGCAACAACGGCGGGGATGGTCTGGCAGTGGGAAGGTTATTTATGCTGCAAGGATATGAAGTAACCTTTATTATGTTGGACGATGAAGACCGGTATTCGGCAGAGACGGCTAGGCAGATCGAGATTTTGCGGGAATATGAGGCGCAGGTTTTTAGCACAATACAGAATGGTGAATATGATATAGTGATAGATGCGATATTGGGAATCGGTTTGTCAAGGCCCGTAGCGGGAGTTTACGCGGAGGCCATAGAGTGGATCAACCGAAGATGCGCCTATGTATGCAGCGTGGATATTCCGTCGGGGATTCGTGTCGATACAGGGGAGATCATGGGATGTGCCGTGAAGGCTGATCTAACCGTGACCTACGGATTTCGTAAGGTCGGACAGATCCTGTATCCGGGAGCGGAATATACCGGTATGCTGGTATGCGGAAATATGGGGATAGACGAACGCAGTTTTCTCGGTGAGGAACCGTATTGGTATACCTATATAGGGCGGCATGACAGTGTGCTTCCGGTGCGAAGGCCTGACGGCAATAAGGGAACATTCGGCAAGGCGCTTATTGTTGCGGGAAACGATCAGATTGCAGGGGCCGCCATGATGGCGGCAAAGAGTGCGTTTCGAATCGGAACAGGTATGGTGAAGGTAATTACGGCGGCGGAGAACAGAGAAGCGCTGCAGCAGTTTGTACCGGAAGCCATGCTGCTTACCTATACGGGTGATGTTACGTCCGAACAGGAGGAGATGTTTACGCAGGGACTTAAGGAGGCGGAGAACTGGGCAGACTGTATCCTGATCGGTCCGGGCATCGGTATGGGAAAACAGGCGCAGGAACTGCTTCGATTCAGTATTCTTAAGAGCAGTATGCCGCTAGTCATCGATGCGGATGGCTTGAATCTTCTGGCGCAGGATCAAGGGTTACAGGATAATTTGGCAGAACAGGGCAGTCGGGGAAGGACTGTTATTCTCACCCCGCACCTGGGAGAGTTTGCGAGATTGTATGGATGTACGACCGCGCAGACCAAAGAGCATCTGACAGACTATCCGATTCAGCTTAGCGACAGACTGCAGTGCACAGTTGTCTGTAAGGATGTGCGTACCGTGGTAGCCGGGCATGGAGAACGGAAGGGATATCTGAATACCACAGGTAATGACGGAATGGCTACGGCAGGTTCAGGTGATGTGCTGGCAGGCATGGTAACGGGATTGCTGGCGCAGGGAATGCAGGGGATGGATGCGGCGGTGGCGGGAGTATATCTTCACGGTATTGCAGGTGATCTGGCGGCAGAGCGGGAAACAAACGTGTCCATGACGGCCACGGATATGATAGAACGGATTAGGGATGTGATCCTGCTGCAACAGGACGGAATGGAGTAAGAGACATGAAAGAAAATTACCAAAGAGTCTACGCTGCGATAGATCTGGACGCGGTCTGTTATAATATGGAACAGATGCACGGAAATCTTTCTGCACATACGAAAATGATCGGCGTCATTAAGACGGACGGTTATGGGCATGGGGCGGTACAGATTGGGCGTGAATTGGAGAAAATGGATTATGTATTCGGCTATGCGGTGGCGACTGCGGAGGAAGCGCTGATATTGCGTCATGCGGGACTTGGGAAACCGATCCTTATCCTGGGATATACTTTTCCCTATTGTTATGAGGATCTGATTCGACAGGATATACGGCCCGCAGTATTTCGGGAGGATACCGTTGACGAGTTGGCGGCATGTGCACGCAGACTCGGCAAAAGTGCGAAAGTGCACGTGAAGGTTGATACCGGAATGACAAGGGTGGGGATCAGACCGGATGAAAGCGGTCTTGCCTTTGTGGATAAAATGCTGCACACGGAAGGTGTTGAACTGGAAGGGATGTTTACCCATTTCGCGAGGGCGGATGAGCGTGATAAGACGGCGGCAATGGAACAGCTTAAGCAGATACGTGATTTTATGAATCTGGTGGAAAAAGAATCAGGTTACCGTATTCCCGTGAAGCACTGTGCCAACAGCGCGGGGCTGATTGAGATCCGTGAGGCGGATATGGATGTAGTCAGAGCGGGAATTACATTGTATGGGTTATGGCCTTCGCCGGAGGTATCACGGGATATCGTGAATCTGCAGCCGGTGTTGTCCTTAAAAAGCCATATTGTATATATCAAGGAAGTGGAAGACGGGGTGCCGGTCAGTTACGGCGGTACTTATGTGACACAGAAGCGGATGCGCATTGCGACGATACCGGTAGGGTATGGGGATGGATATCCGAGAGGATTGTCCGGTAAAGGTTATGTGCTGATTCGCGGTCGGAGAGCGCCGATTCTCGGCAGGGTCTGTATGGATCAGTTCATGGTCAGCGTGGAGGAGATACCGGAGGCGGCGGAAGGCGACGAAGTGACGCTGATCGGAATGGACGGTAAAGAACAGATCACTATGGAAGAGCTGGGAGAATTATCGGGCAGATTCAATTATGAGCTCGCCTGTGATCTCGGGAAGCGGATACCCAGAGTTTACTTGAAAAACGGTCGGATTACGGCAACCAAGGACTATTACGAAGACTATCTGTAGGTCATCATAAATTGTTCCTGTTTCAGTTAATTATCATGTATACCCTTAGAGAAACCGGCAATACTATTGTTGGAAATATTAGTATAAGGATAATATAAGGAAGTGTATGATAATGAAAAGAGGAGATATCTATTACGCGGATTTAAGACCGGTGATCGGTTCCGAACAGGGAGGTATCAGACCGGTGCTGATCATACAGAATGACATCGGGAACAAGCATAGTCCGACGGTGATCTGTGCCGCGATCACTTCAAAGATGAATAAGGCAAAGCTGCCTACGCATATTGAACTGAATGCCAGCAAATATGATATGGTAAAAGATTCTGTTATTCTGCTGGAACAGCTGCGGACGATCGATAAGAAACGTTTAAAGGACAGGATATGTCATCTTGATCAGGATATTATGCAGGTAGTGAATAATGGATTGATGGTCAGCCTCGAGTTAAATACATAAGACTGACTTAAATTTGACACGGGTTCCATTCCTTGTTATATTATAGAACAGAATAATATCAATTATAAAGGAAGGGATTCAAAATATGGATGACGGTGTCTCGGGCAGTATAGTATGGTTTATTCTGCTACTGCTGCTTGAAATGTTATTTTACGGTTTTGGTTCTGCACTTAGCAATATGAAAGGTGCGGATAAGGAAGAGACGGAGAAAGAAGAGTCCGGCAGGCTCAGTGCAAAGCAGCTTCGGCTTACTTATCTGACAGAACATCATGCGCAATATACCGGTGCAATCCAACTGGGGGCCGTGACGGTCAATTTATTGATGGGAGCCTTGTATTTATACCGCCTGAACAGTTACTTCGGATATATTGTCTATCGGGCGGCGGTTTATAACATAGGGACTCTGGCCGAATGGCAGATCACATTGTTTGCTATACTTACGGCAATATTGGTCACACTGTTTCTTCTGTACATAGTGTTAACGTTCGGTATATCCATACCTAAGAAAAGCGCAGCGCGTAATCCGGACAGATGGATTGGGCTTTTTGTCACACCAATCTATTATTATGTACGGGTGGTGTCTCCTTTGACAGCGATGATCTCGATGACGGCGAACGGAATCTTACGGCTGTTCGGTATTAATGCGTCGGGTGATAAGTCGGATGTCACGGAGGAGGAAATACTGTCCATGGTCAATGAAGGTCATGAACAGGGAATACTTCATGCCAATGAGGCAGAGATGATCAGCAATATCTTTGAGTATGGCGATAAAGAAGCCAAGGATATCATGATCAATAGAAATAATATGATCGGGATCGAGTGTACGATGACATTGCAGGAGGCGGCAGCGTTTATTGTGGATGCGCACAACAGTCGTTTTCCGGTCTATGACGGCACGATCGACCATATCGTAGGCATTCTGCACCTGAAAGACGTCATGCGCATGCAGATGAATGACAGGATGAAGAATAAGCCAATCGGCAAGATCAAGGGGCTTTTGCGGGAACCGCGGTTTATAACGGAGAAGAGAAAGATAGACGATCTGTTCAGGGTGATGCAGACGGAGAAGATCCAGATGGTCATCGTGATTGACGAGTATGGGCAGACGGCGGGACTTGTGGCGCTGGAAGATATTCTGGAGGAAATCGTCGGAAACATCGAGGATGAGTACGATGAGGAGGCCAGCTATATCAGTAGGAGCGGAACGGACGAGTATGTTATCCAAGGCAAAATGCCGTTGGAAGAGCTGGAGGAACAGCTTGGAATCAGCTTTGAAGAGGAACCCTTTGATACGGTCAATGGATTTGTAATATCCAGACTGGAACATATTCCGGAAGAGGGAGAGGATTTCGAGTTTGACTATGAAGGTTATATGTTCCGTATTCTGGAAGTGAAAGACCGTATGATCCAGACGGTGCTGGCGTGTCCGAAATCGCCTGAAGTAACGGAATGAACGAGCCGGAACATAAAAAAATAAGAAGACAAAGGAGAGTATGAAATGTCAGGACATTCTAAATTTGCGAATATTAAACATAAAAAGGAGAAAAACGATGCTGCCAAGGGCAAGATCTTTACGATTATCGGGAGAGAGATCGCCGTTGCAGTGAAGGAGGGCGGACCGGATCCGGCCAATAATTTCAAGCTGGCACAGGTCATTGCCAAAGCGAAGGCAAACAATATGCCTAACGATACCATTGACAGGGGCATCAAGAAAGCCGCAGGCGAGGGCGGTAACGTCAACTATAAGTATGTGACATATGAGGGATACGGACCAAACGGCATAGCGATTATTGTGGATGCTTTGACTGATAATCAGAACAGAACGGCGGCAAATGTACGGAGCGCTTTTACAAAAGGACAGGGCAATGTCGGAACACCCGGATGTGTATCCTTCATGTTTGATAAGAAGGGTCAGATCATTATCGATAAGGAAGAGTGCGATATGGAAGCGGATGATCTGATGATGCTGGCACTGGATGCGGGTGCGGAAGATTTCGAGGAAGAGGAGGATTGTTTTGAAATATATACGGATCCCGATCAATGGAGTGAAGTGGATGCTGCATTAAAGGAAGCAGGTGTCATACCGGTATCCTCAGAGGTTACCATGATTCCTCAGAACTGGGTGGAACTGACAGACGAGACAGCAATCAAAAATTTACAGAGAACTCTCGATTTACTGGAAGACGACGATGATGTGCAGGCGGTGTATCATAACTGGGATGAGTAATTGGCAAAGAGCAGGAGAATGCAAATGAATAATATGCATTTGGATCAGATTGCCGGCATGTTGGATCAGGCGGCAGAGCGGATTTCCGAGTTTAGAAAAGAGATTTATGCGACATCCTTTGAGAAATATCTGGAAGAGAATGTTTCCGTATGGTGTGCTTTTGCGACGGAGTGGAATGAAGATACGCTGGACAGGGAGCAGGCTTATATGCAAGTGGCGGATTGCCTTACAGATAAGGTACAGCACATGCAGGAATGTATCAAAGGAAGGACGAAGAGAGAAGAATTGCAGTTGAATATGAACCTGTATATGGTATCCTACTTTCTGCCGGCCATTATCGCTTATCAGAGGCGGTGCGGTGCGGCAGAAGAAGAGATGAAAAAAATGACAGGCATCATATGTGACAG
>CAMWXF010000084.1 GCA_947178115.1 uncultured Lachnospiraceae bacterium | reverse complement strand
ACACCTCCTATATGAAACTCGTGTCTTCTGATATCTTACCGGCTATCTTATTCACCACAATCAGCAGAATAATATTGATCACCGTATTAAACAAGCCCACCGCAGTGGAATAACTGTACTTGGCGTTTTCGATACCTTGTTGGTAAACATATACCGCAATGACATCGCTGGTCGCCTTGTTCAAATCTGTCTGCAAAAGCCATACTTTCTCGAATCCGACATTCATAAGACCGCCCGCGCTCATGATCAGATTTAAAACCATGATCGAAGTCAGCTCCGGTATATCGATATGTATGATTCTCTGGAACAAAGACGCTCCGTCTACTTTTGCCGCCTCATAGAGAGAGGTATCTATATTGGATAATGTAGCCATATAAACGATAATGCCCCATCCTGCATCCTGCCAGATTCCCGAAGCGATGTAGATCGTTCGGAATGCGCCCGACTCTGTCAGGAAATCTATGGAAGTTCCCGCAATCAGGTTGATCAGACCACCTGAAGGACTGAGGAAAATACGGATCATACCGCAGATGACCATTGTGGAGATGAAATGCGGTGCGTAAAGCACTGTCTGGGTCACACGCTTAAACTTCTGAAACCTCATCTGATTCATCATTAAAGCCAGAATGATCGGAATCGGGAATCCCCACAACAAACTGTAAAAACTAAGTACCACTGTGTTTTTGATCATACGACCGAAGGTCGGTGCGCTGAAGAAACGGCTGAACCATTCAAGTCCTACCCATTCACTCCCCATAAATCCGCGGCTGGCTTTATAATCCCTGAATGCGATCTGGATACCATACATGGGTATGTACTTATATATAATAGTCAATACCACAGGAACCAGAAGCATCGCATATAATTGCCAGTTATCCAGTAATCGTTTTTTTAACGATCCGCCTCCCGACTGTGACGCCGGGTGTGCAACTGCTACCTTACTTCTACTCATATCCTATCTCCTTTCACCTTTTCATATTATACGTTCCCGAACGCATTTCTCGTGAAACGTTATTCTATGTTGTACTCATGTTATCACTTTGCACTGCTTATGGTCAATATTTTTGGTGCATTTTATTGTGATTATTTATATTTTCTGTTATTTTTTACAAAATTAATTATGCACTTTTGTTATTTATTTACATATTAATTTCACGTAACGTTTCATTTGCATTTCTTTTTTCAGTCTTTACAAATTGTTTTTTCCATTTTATAATTGCAGTATACAAAGGAAATATATTGCTTTAGCTATTTACATTATATTTTTAAACGCTCTATGACATGACTTTTTCATATTTATTTCATAAACTTTCACGGTGTTTCATAACTTATTTCATGCAAGCAGGAACACTGCCGCGCTTACTTTTCACAATTTGCCGGGATTTCACGTATCTCATAATCCCTAATGCCGTGGGTATTATCCGCGCCGCTTGTTTCCTTCTTAGAAGTCACAGCCCGCCGCAAGCAACCACTCGGCTCGCTGCTCACATAAATAAACACCGGAAAACATACACAAAGACCAGCGAGGAGATTCCATATGAAAAGAGAAAATTCCGCTCCTACAATGAAAGATGTAGCAAGAGAAGCCGGAGTCGCTCTCGGTACGGTATCCAAAGTGGTAAACGGTCTGCCCGTAGGCGATTCCTACAAAATCCGCGTGGAGGATGCCATCCGAAAGTTAAATTATCAAGTCAACAGCTACGCACAGGGACTTAAGGCAAGCAAGACCTACACGATCGCTCTTCTGATCCCGAACACCTTCGACCCGTTCTATGCGTCGCTGACTTATCACATAAACATCGCGCTTATGAAGAGAAAATACAGGATGCTGCTGTGTACCACCGACTTCGACCATCAGCAGGAACAGGAATACGTCACGATGGCACAGCATAATAAGGTAGACGGTATCATCGGTCTGACCTATAATCCCGAGCTTATCGTTGAGGAAACCACTCCCTTCGTCGCCATTGACCGCTCTATGGGACCGAAGATTCCATGTGTTGCCTGTGATAATTTCGCAGGCGGACAGCTCGCTGCAGAGAAGCTGTCCGATCTGGGCTGCAAGAATGTGGCGTTTCTGCGCATCGGTTCTTCTCTTGTCAACGAACCCAATAAACGAAAAGCGGGTTTTGAGAACGGTTGTCTCTCCCGCGGTCTGTCTTATGAGATGAAAATATTGAATGACGGCGATTCCTATGAAGAATTTGAGCAATTTCTGTCGGAACATATGTCTGACGGCAAGCTGACTTTTGACGGTATCTTCTGCGTAACAGACCGGCTTGCGTATCAAATATCGAATACACTGCGTAAGCTGCAGCTACGGGTTCCGGAGGATGTGCAGCTCATAGGATTTGATGGGATACGTTATTTCGGTGATATGGATTATCACTGCTCGACTATTGTACAGCCCATTCCGGAGATGGCGGAAATGTGCGTTGACCTTCTTCTAAGGGAAAATACGATGATGAAACCGCCGCTTGTCTGTCTGCCGGTTGCTTATGCTTATGGGGGGACTACTTTGGAGGGGTGACCGGACCGAAGGTGGGAAATAGGAGGAAACGTGATGCGTATCGGGGATATTGATGAATTGGATAAGACAGGGAAATCTGACGATCTGATCAGTTTATTGCAGCCGGAAAACCAAAAGGCTCTGACCGGAGCAGAGAAGTTTAAAAACTGGTGGCATTATCGTAAATGGTATGTGATCATCGGGGTGATCCTGTTTGGGTCTGCTTGTAGTCTGATTGGGCATGCGCTGGGGCTTTTTACCAAATCTCCTGACCTTCAGATTGCGTATGTAGGCAAAGCAGCACTTCCGCAGGATACGGTATCGGCTCTGGAGCAAATCTTTACCTCACTGGCCGGAGATTATAATGGGGACAGGGAGGTTATCGTACAGATCAACCAATATATCAGTGACAGCCAGACTACCGATGCGGAGACCGCTTATTATCAATATGCCTCTGAAATCACTCTGATGGCTGATATTTCCGAGGGTGAGAGTTACTTTTTCCTGATGGACGAGCCACAGGCTTTCCAACAGGAATATCAGATTCTTGCCACTCCCGACGGAAGCTGCCCATCTCAGGTGGACTATTCTGTGGCGGATAAAACTATACTGTGGTCGGACTGCCCTCTACTGTCCGAAGCCAAAACCGGCGTATATACCGAAACCGTAGCCGGACAGACTGTCACCGGAAGCAATCAGGAAGTACTCTCCGGTCTTTATCTTGGAAGACGCTGTTTCTATACCGATAAAGTGTCTGCGAATATGGAAGATTGCAGCGCATTGTGGGATTTATTGTATAACAGTTGTACAAATTGATCTCTCAAGGCTAATGCACAGCATCAATAACTATTTCCACCGAAAGGAGTTTCCCATGAAAAGAAAAATCTGCGCCTGTATCTTATGTCTCACACTAACATTGACCGGCTGTTCCGTTCTCCCTACCATCTTTGACGAGGACACAACTGTCGATGTCAATGCAGAGTATATAACGGTGGGCAGCCATCTGACCGCGCCTAACACGGATGAGCGTCTGACGCTGCTAAACAACATGGATACTTTATCTTCGGACGGACTCTACTACGCTTCATGGACTGCCGGAAGCGCACAGTCCTACGAAAATGCGGACGGCGATACGGTCGATCTGTACGACGCGCAGCTTTACCTGCTGGTCGGAGAATACAATAACGCTAAATCCGCTCAGGAGAACATGGATACGTGGCTGGCGGCCGGACAGAATAATTATGATGTGACCAATGAAGAAACCGTTACCTGCGGCGAACAGTCCTATACCATGATCACATACAATTTTGTAAATAAAGAAAACCCCTATGCACGAGGTATATCGGCTTTCGGGGTTTATGAAAACTGTGCTGTATGTATCGAATTGACCTGTATAGAAGAATACGATGAAGATTTACGGGAAATGCTGACTACATTCCTGAACGGGTGCACATATCAATAACGATTATTAATATCCGTCTGGCAGTCAGGGCAGCTTCTCCGCCTCTTGTTCCTTTCTCTGCTCTGACTCTCTTGCCCGCTGACGCTCCTGCTCCTTCTCTTTCTCCTTCATCACATGCAGGTATCTGCGCCCCAGACACAGCAGTCCTACGCTGATCACCGATATGAAGTCTTCAAAAGGAGTCGTATCACCCACAATCATATGCCGTGCCACTAAGAAGATCAACACTTCCATAACATTATCCGAGTTAGGTCTGCACAACATCTGTAAAAACTCGATTCCGATCACGATCACAAATACATCTTCCAGAAAAGGCTTGAACTCAGCGGTATCATCCAGCATAGCACGGAAAACCTCGAAATCGCTCAGCAGACTGAAGATCGTCAGCAGGATCCCCACCAACACAATAACCGCCATGATAAGCTCCAGTCCTTCTCCCACTCTCTGTACGTTTTTCTTGAACCGACCCAATAATTTATCCATAAAACTCCCTCGCGCCATCCGACATATTAACTTTCTTTTCCGCTCCATTCAAGCCATACATCATCTACACTAACTTCATTATAGTGGAACAAGAAAAATATTACAACGCCAACCCCCTATTTACGGCAAAATCCCCTCCCCATAAGTTGAACTTGGCATATCGCATAAATGGGCCGATTGTGTCTTGCGAAGGCACATGAGATTTTCTTAATATTCCGCTCACCAAACAGCGATTGCGGGACACGGATGTCCCGCAAAGCCCGAACCAAGCCCGGACGGCTTGTAGAGGGCGGTCGCGTCCGTATCCACAACCTTCCCGGAATATTTAGAAAATCCATGTACCGCAGCCCGACACAATCGGCCCATTTATGCGATATGCCCACCTTATGCCTCCCCAATCATTTTCAAGAATTTCTCACTCCTCCGCCCTAAGCCTAACCACCAAACTATCCTTCTCCAAATTCCTAAAACACAGATAAGGTATCCCCACCGCAAACACCCCCAGAATCGGCGTACACACCACAAGCGGCAATAACGTAAACCGAAACGTAGTATACCCTCCCTCGACCATAGCCCGCACGCCGATCCCTACAGCAAACGCGCTGAGAACATAAGTGACTACCAGAGTCAATCCCACATAATCCAGTCCTTCAAAAACAAGAAGTTTACATAACTGTGGTTTTGTCATACCCACACTCTGGATCATGGCAAATTCCTTTTTTCTGGAGACAATAGATGTAATCATGGAGTTGATAAAGTTCAGTACTCCTACAAGCGCAATCACGCTGCTGACCGCATTCCCCATCACGGCGCTTGATCTGGTCTCGCGCTCATACTGCTTCGTCATGGATTGTCTGGAAGTAACTGACAAAGTCAATCCCATCCGGGCAAAGTACTCATCTATCTTTTCCTGAGCCTCCCCGATTTTCTCATCTGCTACGTTAAAATACATCTTTCGTAAAGTATTTTCCGGCCAACATTCCCGGAAAGTCTCTGTGGGCATGATAAAATCCAGATAAAAACTATCCCGTGGACCGCCTTCATGGGCACCCTCCGTTACCGGCTGCAGACTATTGAGTACCGCCATGACCGTGTACTCTCTGCCCTCTATGTCCACCGAATCCCCCACGGATACCGTAGGCATAGCCTGTTCCTTTATACCCGGTTCCATGCCCGGTCCCAATGCAAGCACATATTTACCTGTCGTAAAAAGTTCTCCGTCAAAGCTGCCGTTCTCCCAATATTCTTCTCTGCTGTACACATCTAACGGTATGCCGTCTATACCGTAAATAACACTGTAAGCTTTCTGCTCTTCTAGGGCACTTTGCATCGCCTCCACACCTGTCGGATCATAGGATGCCCAGGAATCCAATATATCTTCGGTATAAAATCCCTGTATGTTCTCTATCGTCTGATCACTCAGCGCAATCTGCGTCTCGTGGCTGTACAGATGTCCCACTGACTCCAGCCCATCTATTGACTCGATCAGTCGAACCAGTTCTCCGCTCAAGGTATCGCCCTGCGGATCGTATCCTGTCATATAAGCTTCACTGGTCGCCTCATCGATCTGATAATCTGCTATCGTCAATCCCTCCAGATATTTCTCCATATCAAAAGAGGCATTCTTGGCATAAAAACAGCTCATCAGCGTCAGCCCTAATGTGAGGGAACAGATCACGGTAACGGTACGTTTCCTGTTCCGACCCAGATTTGACCAGGCCAGTGCAGATAACGACGCACTTCCCTGACGTTTCTTCCTTCCACGCCCACTCCGGGTTACATCGCTGTACCGCAGCGCTTCTATGGGAGATACTTTTCCTGCCAGTTTTGCCGGACGCATACAGGAGACCCAAACAGTCAATCCTGCAAAAATGGCTGAGCCGATGAAAATAACCGGACTTGCCGACACACTTCCGGCCTGAAAACTGATCAGCACAGGTACCAATACTGCACCCAGCAGATACCCCAGAATCAGTCCAATCGGAATACCGATGGCACACAGCCGTCCCGCCTGCGCGTAGATCAGTTTTTTTATCTGCTTTTTAGTCGTCCCGAGGGTCTTCAGTTTACCGTAGAACTGTATATCCGCAGTAACGGAAATCTGAAAAATATTATAGATAATTAAATATCCCGCCACAAAAACCAGAACCATTCCCAGATACATCGGAAGATTCTCCTGTACCGCCATCCGGTTCATCTCGGAAGAATACGCCAGATTAACTCCATACTCCAAATCCGTAAGCCCCAGCTCCGCCAAAATGCGATCCATACTGCCTTCGATATCTTTATCGCTGTACAGACTTACCTGTGCCATATAAATCCCCATCATTGTCTCAGGATCAGGTCCGCCGATTGACTCCACCACCGCATCCGCAAAGTCCCTGCTCACCCACGCCATACTGGCATAACTGGATTCATTTGCCTCCCAGAATCCGCACAGGGTAAAAGTGGAAGTGATCAGCTCTTTCGTCCTAAAATCCGCCATCCACTGCAACGTCACCGTCTCGCCTAACTCATGGCGCACTCCCAGTCTGGTAAGCACCATAGTGTCTAACGCGATCTCATTCTCATTCTGCGGCATCCTTCCGGTGTCCGGCAGTGCAAAGGAATGTTCTGCATAACTTTCATCCGCCCAGCGCACTTCCACCTGCCGTCCCAAGACCCGCTGATCCTCCACAAGTCCTGCCACCAGGCTGTGCCCCACCTCCGACACATTCGGATGCGCCG
>CAMWXF010000083.1 GCA_947178115.1 uncultured Lachnospiraceae bacterium | reverse complement strand
TGAATATCATGCTTGTGTCCGTGACGGAGCGTACGAGAGAGATCGGTATCCGTAAATCGCTGGGTGCAAGGACAAATTCTATTCTTTTACAGTTTCTGGCCGAAGCAGGTATTATTACACTGATCGGTGGATTGATCGGCATAGGGCTGGGCAGTCTGGGAGCAGTGGGGGTCTGCAGCATTATGGGATTTCAGGCGCAGGTCAAGGTGACCACGGTGCTGTTTGCAGCGATCTTTTCCTCGGCGGTGGGTATTTTCTTCGGAATCTATCCGGCCAAGAAAGCGGCGAAGTTGAGCCCGATTGAGGCGCTGAGACATGAATAAAGTATGTGGGCAGACTGCATAAAATACTTGAGGGTTTTTATGTGGTCTGCCCTGTTACATAGTTTAGGAATCAGAGTTTTTAATGACTACATTCACATCATCTAATCCCGACACATTTACATTGCGATTAACTTTCGCATCGTAGGTATCTGCCTTGATGATCTCGGAAAGGTCGATACCTGTCGCTTCTTTCATACTCTCAAACAGCTTTGCCATAACGACGGGCACGTTTCCGGCAACCTGATTGACTCCGGTGCTGTCGCCTTCTCCGCCGCCGATAATGGTGATCTTGTCGATCTGACCTAGCGGCTCGGCAATCTTCGCCGCGATGTCCGGCAGTACCTTGATCATCATCTCGGCCACGGCTGCCTTATTGTATTTCGCGTAAGCTTCTGCTTTCCGCTCCATGGCTTCCGCTTCTGCGATACCTTTAGCCTGAATTGCCGATGCTTCCGCTTCACCCACGGCACGGATACCTTCCGCCTCCTGTTCTTTGGAGAAACGGTCTGCTTCCGCCTGTGCTTTTCTTGCTTCCGCCTCGCGCTGTGCTTCGAACTGCTTTGCTTCCGCCTCCTTCTGTCTCTGGTAGAGGGCGGCGTCCGCTTTCTGCTGGGCAGCATATTTATCCGCATCCGCCTGTTTCTTGACTTCCGCTTCCAATGCCCGTTCTTTGACTGCGACTTGTTTCTGTTTTAACTCGATCTCACGCTCCTGTCTTGCGATATCCGCATTTGCGGTAGTTACCTCGATGGTCTTACGCTGTTCCTCTTTCTGGATCTCGTAAGCCGCGTCCGCCATAGCTTTCTTAGTGTCGGATTCCTGCTGTAATTCGGATTTTTTAATCGCCAGTTCATTCTGCTTCTTGGCAATCTCGGTCTGTGCAGCAACAGCCGCATCGTTGGATTCTTTATCTGCAGCGGCCTGCGCTACCTTGATGTCTCTTTCGCTTTCGGCTCTTGCTATGGCAGCAGTCTTTTTGATTTTAACAATATTATCAATACCCAGATTCTCGATGACATCGTTGCCGTCCACGAAGTTCTGTACGTTGAAGCTGACGATATCAAGTCCCATCGCCGCCAGATCCGGCTCGGCGTTTTCTTTTACCAGATTCGCGAATTTCTGTCGGTCGGAGACCATTTCCTCTAACCGCATCTTACCTACGATCTCACGGACATTACCTTCCAGCACCTCTCTGGCAACGCCTGCGATGTACTCTGTATTCTTATTTAAGAAGTTCTCCGCGGCGAGACGCAGTCTGTCCGCCTCACTGCTGATCTTGATGTTGACGGTAGCATCCACATTGATGTTGATGTAGTCCGCCGTCGGAACCGCATTGCTGGTCTTGACATCAATCGGGATCAGCCTCAGGTTCAGCTTATCCAGCCGTTCGAAGAATGGAATGCGTATGCTCGCTTTACCGATGACAATTGTGGATTTCTTCTTGAAACCGGAAATGATGTACGCCATGTCCGGCGGAGCTTTTACATACCCGATGGCCATAAAGAAGATGAACAGAACCACCAGTATGATGATTATTATTGCGGGTAACCCTATTGCTTTCATTGTAATCCCCTCCTGTATATTTTTCGGCAGCATATTGCACAGGCAGCGAAAAAGCTGTTGTTGCGCGATAGACTGTTTACACATACAGTATATCTTATTCTTGGGTAAAATGATATAGAAATACACAGAAAATCCGACGAAAAGTGACAGGATAAAATGAAAAGTTACATTCCGCCGTTAATGTACAAATAGAATTCGACGGAAAAGTATTTAGAAGTTATTATGAAAAGAATATAAAAAATGAATTATGGAAAAGTTAAAAAAATGTAGAAAATGAATTACAAAAATAATACAATATAAATGTAGTGTATAACAATAAAATAATACCAAAAAGGAGGAATAACTTATGGGCAATAAGATTTTGTTGAGAGACAATTCCAAAGATGATGGTACAAAGGTTACGAACATGTCTTATTCGTCGCCGGACATCATTACACATTCTCAGGTAGCGGATCCAAAGGGCTTTTTTACAGACAATTACAAGAGCGATCCGAATGAGGCGCTGGGTATGCAGAACGATAATTTTATTTATGTGCGGGTCAAAAATATAGGTGACGCTGCATGTGATCAAATTTACGTAAATTTATACGCTAATCAGTTATCGCTTTACCTGAATCCGAATAACTGGGAAAAGAACCGGATCTCCACGATCAGAGGAAACCGCTATTCAACAATAGACTCTCTAACAGTCAATGAGATCGGAGTCACAGACGATTATTTTTTGTTCCATAGACCGGATTACAAAAACAGCTGTTTTGTGGCGGTTGCCGGTACTGAGCCAAATCCGGATTTTACGTGGATTAACTCCTGGGCAAAATATGTAGACTGGGTCACGGGCAACGCAAATGTGGCGGCGAGAAATATGGTTACCTATACAGAGAAGCAGGTAAGGCAGTATGAGAATTATCTTAACTTGAGTAATCCCTATTCTACGCCGGCGATTTTTATGATTACTGTAGAGGCAAATGATCAGGTGCCGAACGGCACGAAATATGGAATTGAATCCAAAGCTTTTGGCATTCAACATGAAGAGACATGCAGCGGTACGAAACGCAGATTCAGCGTGACGGCAACGTTGCAGCCGGGAGAGGATAATTATATTAATTTCTATGGTGCGTTGCAGAATGAGTCTTCATCATGGCCCGCGGGAGCATGCCTGATCGTGCGGGCGATCCTTGTCCAGTTTGGTATGGACGCAGTGTATGACAGTGTGGTTTTGCAGTCTGTTAAAAATGAGGGCGTATTCCGAAATGCGAGATATACTCTTACAGCGGAGGAAAGTCAGCTTTTGGGTGATATGGCTCCGGCTGTAAAAATAGCGGCGGCTGATAATAATGTTCCGAATCGGAAGACGGATATGCCGGTGTTTGGGCTGATGATTGGAGAGTGCGGCGTGCGCTATGTTTAGTGTTGTCAAGGAGGGATTAAATATGTTTAGAAGCATTGGGCTGCGTTCGGAAACGGAAAGTGCATATTACGCACAGCTTTCTGTTTCAGTATCAGAGGAATACAGTTTTTTAAAGAAAGCATTTGAAGCAAATATGGACATTGCTAATAGCACGTATAATACGGCATTTATTCAGGGGATCCGCGATGGCAGCCTGTCGCCGGAAACATATGGTTCGGTCTCGGTGCTGGACGCTTATTACTGCTATGAAGCAGCAAAAAGTATTTGGCATACCTGTGGGCGTGCCGACGAAAACAGCGAACTGCAGGTAACATTAAAGAAATTTTATAATTCGTACGCTCAATATAATGGTACATTTTACAGCATATGGCATGTTCCGGCGGCACAGAATGTAGTTCCCACAAATGCGTTTGAGATTTATGCGAAACATGAAAGAGAGGTGGCTGAGAATGAGTTGCCTATTTACTTGCTGCCGGCATTGATGCCGTGCTATAAGCTATGGGCATGGATGGCGTATAAGATTTATCAGGATCCGAAGAAGACCCCCGGCGTGTATGAATTCTGGGTAGAGGGCAACATGGGACATGAGGGAGAATCCGGTTCCGCCACATTAGCGGACCGCGTGATCAGTAAATGGATCAAGGATGGCAAAGAGTTTGATGAGCATAAGGCATTGACAATATTCAGGAAATCCATGAAGTGCGAGTATGCCGTATTTTCTTCACAGGGAAACTATTAAGGAGGGATGCGATATGGCAAAGAAAAAAATGGAAATTTTTCACAGCATGGCGGAAGAAAATTATCGTTTGATGTGGCACATCAGTGCGCTTTCGGATAATCGTTACCGGATCGCTATCCTTTCGGACAAACGAGGTGTGATTGATGAAGTAGCATATCGGGGCGGTTTTTATGAACAATGTCTTACCATGAATCAGGAAATATCACCGGGCGGAGAGAAACTGTATCTGGAGATAGAGAATGATTCTGACAATATGGACCTGTTTGATGACGACAGGATTGACAGCGGCGGTCTGGGGGAGAGCCTTTGCATTTTCTGCCGTGGCGGCAGTGCACAAAATTATCATGAGGCGAATATCCTGTTGTGGGCTGTCAAGGAAGATGTAAATGAACTGAAATGCGTAGGGACACTGGAAAAAGCAGATGAACTGGAATGTGCAGGGACAACGGTTGGCAGCGGTTCCTCATTCAGTTTTCCGCTGAGAAATATGTCAGGGCAGTCGTGTCTGTCATATTTTATGTGTGGGCATACTACGGATAAAATCAGCGTGAAGATCAAAAATAAGGAGAAGGCATATGTGGATATTACCTGTCAATGCACGGATCAGATCGCGCACTTGATGATGGGGAGCGTGCTGACTTTGAAGGAAGGGCTACAGTTGGAAATTGCGGCGGAAGGCAGCAGTAATATCCAGATGGTCTGCGATTGTTCTGTTGCACAGGGAGGAAGTCTTAAGCTTGTGCATTATCATGTGAAATCATATGATACGGCGGTAAATAAACTACCGTTCTCACTGGATGTTTTAGGATGGACTGCCATATAGGCAGTTCATTCTACTATACATCATACTTTACAAAATCACCGTAAAACAACTGCCCCCGCCCACCGCGTCACTCACCTGAATATTTCCTCCATGAGCCTTCACAATCTCATAAGCAATCGATAATCCCAGCCCAAAGTGATCCTTCGTGCTTCGGGATTTCTCTACGCGATAAAATCGGTCAAAGATCTTCTTCTTATCTTCATCCGAGATACCAATGCCGCTATCTGTAACAGATATATGAAAACGTTCCTTGTGCTTCGAGACTGCCAGAGTGATCTTGCCGTGCTCCGGCGTATAACTGATGGCATTATGTATCAGAATGGAAATGACCTGACTGATGCGTTCCGGATCTGCCTGGCATACAGGCAGTGCGCCTTCCGGAAGTTCTATGGACAGGGAGATGGATTTTTCCTGTGCCAGCGGTTGGAAGGCCTCGTAAGAGTTCATGAGTAACGTATCCAGTTCCGTAGGCTCCATTCGGATTGGGAAACGCTGGTTATCAGATTGGGAGAGGGTAAGCATGTCGCTCACAAGGGAGGACACACGCAGACCTTCCTGGCA
Organism: uncultured Lachnospiraceae bacterium; assembly: GCA_947178115.1. Taxonomy (GTDB): domain Bacteria; phylum Bacillota; class Clostridia; order Lachnospirales; family Lachnospiraceae; genus UBA3282. The sequence goes on along the minus strand of CAMWXF010000083.1, from coordinate 1,847 downwards.
GATCGTTTTCAGGAAACCGTCCCGACGTTCCGGTGAAGCGCTTTTACAGCATTCGGCAGCGGACAGAATCACGGATAGGGGTGTGCGGAGTTCATGGGAAGCAGAAGCAATAAAAAGCGCCTGTTTTTTCTGGTTTTCAACGATGGGTTTCAACAGTTTCCCGGTGAAAAACCAAGAAAAAATGCCCAAAAGCACTACAGCGGCGACATCGATCAGTAAAAAGCGCAGACGTTGTTCCCGTATTTGGTTTTCCAAATTCTGAAGAGAGGATAGAACGATGACCTCCAGAGTGGAATCAGGGCTGCCCATACTGATCACACTTCCGTAATATTTGGTTTCCTTGGACGGAGAGGTGAACTCATATTCGCAATGCGTGATCGTGGTGAAGACGCCTGTTCGCGTGGAAACTTCAAGGGCGGATTGATTGGCGTAAGCGTCGCGGCTCTCCTGAAGAAGGAGGTCTCTGGAAGAGTTTTCTTTCGGATCATTTAACTGATTAAAGAGAAACGGCGTTCCGTTGTCCAGCACAAAGAAGAGATAGTTGCCCTGTGCTTCCATTTTGGACAGCCATTCCATAGAGATAACGGTCTGTTGTTCTAGATTGGTGGAAATCGTGTTCATATCATTTTTGAACGCCTGGAACTGATTCCTGTACAGTCCTGTTTCCGATACATATAAATAACAGAAGGACATGATGATCATGATAATAGCGGTGATTCCTGTACACAGCAGAGTCAGCCGCAGATGTACTTTCTGAAACATGTGGTCCCTCCTTCGTGTCATGATATGCTGAATCTTATGTGCTTTGTAAACAATATCCGACACCCCGTATCGTTTTGATCTGCAGGGCGCTCCCCGTGATTTGAAGCCGTCTGCGCAGAAAGTGGATATAGTTATCCAGATTGCCTTCCTCCACGTCGCTGTCAGGTCCCCAGACTTTTAAGAGAATCGTAGTTCTTTGCAAGGTCTTCCCGATAGAGTGAACGAAGATCTCCATAAGCGCCGCTTCTTTCTTGGAGAGTGTACAGCTTCCCGACGGGCCGGTGAGGATACATTCCGAGGCCTGCCACGAGATATCTGCAACAGAGAAGGTATCGTTGACCGTGAGAGTATGAGGTCTTCTGGTGACACAGCGGATCCGTGCCATCAGCTCCTCGAAAGCAAAAGGTTTGACGAGGTAATCATCGGCACCCAGATCCAGTCCTGTTACCTTATCAGAGAGCGTACCCAGAGCGGTGATGAGAATGACCGGAGTAGAGATACCTTTATGGCGAAGCGATGTCAGGACGTCGGTGCCTTCCATGCCCGGAAGCATTCTGTCAAGCAGGATCACGTCGTATATATTCTGTTCTCCGTAGAAAAGAGCCTCTTCCCCGTCAAAGCAGGAATCTACATTAAAGTGTTCCGATTCCAACTGATAGGTCAGGGTGTCATTCAGATGTCTGTCGTCTTCCGCCAGTAAGATTCTCATGGACATATTCTTCCTTTCCCTCACAACCCACGGAGAATGCATGCTTCTCGCATTCTCCCAGACATGACTTAGTTATACTTAGGCGGCGTTCTTTGACGCCTTAGTATAACTTCATGTCTTATTTTATCACACCTTCGCAACTTTTTTGAAATGATTATTATGTTTAGATATTGTATCTTAGATTCAGACAGAGGAAAACAATCCGACGGCAGTCGCCGCAGTAGCTCAGATGGTAGAGCGCGAAGCAACAAGTCTTGACAAAGACTTTAACAGCAATACATCAGTTTGGGACTGCGATGTCGCGGGTTCGAATCCCGTCTCGGCGAAAGCCTTCGGATGTTTCCAACGTCTATGATTGGCCTTACCGTGGAAAAAC
>CAMWXF010000082.1 GCA_947178115.1 uncultured Lachnospiraceae bacterium | reverse complement strand
GTATTTTTCCCCGAGTTACAGAAATATCACACGGACAGGGGCAATCTGGTGCTCAACATGCTCGCGCGTATAAAATATACGAAGATGTTCGGCAGACTGGAGAAAGCTTATGTGCCGGTTGATTTCAGGCAATATCAGGATATCTATGTATTCTGCGATTCCGATCCCATCGGCTATTATTTAAGCTATGAGAAGATACATTACCATGCGCTGGAGGATGGTCTTAACTGCATTCAGTATTACGATACCGCCCGGTATGACAATCGCGGACATTTCGAATTAAAGGCTTGGATGGCGGCACGTAATCTGATTTTTATCCAGAACGGCTACGGCAAATATTGTCTGGATATGGAGATCAACGACTTAAGCGTGGTGCCTTATCCTTGTAAGAAATATATTGAAGTGCCGCGCGCGGGATTGGTGGATCGCCTGACGGCAGAGGACAAGGATCTTTTGATCCGCTTGTTTATCGAAGATATGGATGGGCTTCTTGCGCAGCTTAAGCAGGGGGCGGAAGATAAGGTGCTGGTGCTGACGGAGCCGCTTTGTGCACTGGACGTTCGGAGAAAGCTTTTTGCGGATGTGATCGAGGAGTATGGAGTTGTTGACGGCAAAAAGGGGCAGGTTCTGATCAAACCTCACCCCCGTGATGTGTTGGATTACCGAAAAGAATTTTCGGAGTATATCGTTTTGAATCCAATGTTTCCGATGGAGATTCTGAACTTCATACCGAATCTTAAGTTCAGAAGAGTGGTGTCGGTGGCTACCGTGCCGAACGGGATCAAATTCGCGGAGGAAGTGCTTTTCCTGGGCGAAGATTTTCTGGATAAATATGAACCCCCGGAAGTCCATCGGCAGAATGAGATGATATAATGACTTCCTATTTTTCCCCGATAATAATCACATGGTTACTCGCGCCTAGCATGGACTGCTCGCGGCATACGCTGTAGTGATATCGACACCAGACATCAAATTCTGATTCGTTCCATTGATCGACTTGCTGCGATAGCAGAGGAGCCATGCCGTCCTGTGCAAAATGATCAATTATTTTAAGGTTTTTACTCAAATATAATTGCTCCATTTCTTCCTTGGATGAATAATAGGTGTCCGTCCAAAAACACTTTTTATCAGAGTGTTTTAGCACGCCTGTTTCAATCAGCTGTTTTGCCAAAATATTGTCTATATATTTGCGATTGCTCATGGCAACATACTGGAAAATATAAAATCTGGGAATATACGCAGTCACTAAAATACCGTTCTTTTTTAGTACTCTGATGCATTCATCCATGCACCTGTTTCGCTGCTCTTTGGATATTAAATGATAAAAAGGTCCCATATTTAACACAACGTCGAAGGACTCATCAGCAAAAACAGACAGATCCGTGGCATCTAAAACGGCAGTTTTCATGTTGTATTGTTTATCAGCTAAAATTTGATTAATAATATCAATGTGCCGTGGTGTGATATCGGTTGCGGTAATATCATGCCCCTTCCCTGCAAAATAGAAGGCATATACCCCGGTTCCTGCAGCACAATCAAGTATTTTGCTGTTCTTTTGTATATGTTCGTCCAGAACTTTAACCGTATTTACAAACTCAATTCTTCTTGCATTATTTGTTGTGAGTCTGTCTTCTTCCTTATAATTTTCATAACTTTCTACGACATAGTTTTTCATTGAAATCCCTCCGTAATTTTATATAATAAAAAGCTACCCTCCTTAAACTATATTTAAGGACGATAGCTCCAAGCTTCGTGATACCACCTTAGTTCATCTGTATTTCACAATACAGACCTCTGCAAGTACGGAATTACTTCGATACTCTGACGCTGTAATGGGCGCTCCCAGTGTAGCCTACTGTCTATACAATCGGTACACAGCTCCAAGACCGGTTCAATATTTATCCTCTGAAGTTTTCCACCAGCCAACTTCTCTCTGTGAGATTCAAAATATTTACTATCTCTCTTCATCGCTTTTATTGATTTTTTAAGATACTACAATTAATTCAACATTTTGTCAAGCCCGATCCGACCGAGTCCGAGTTTGCCTCACAAATCCAATATTTGCAATTTCTCTGCTTCCTGTGTTAAAATATAATGATATTTTATGTTTTTTGCAGTCAGGCGCTTGCATTTTGGAAAGGGCATACGGCAGTTATGATGAAAATATACAAAAAACTGATGGTCTTATTGGACAAGCAGCAGAAGCAGAAAATGGTGTTGCTTGTTTTTCTCATGCTGATCGGGGCGGTCTTAGAGACGCTGGGTGTTTCCATGATCTATCCGGTCATGAATATCGTATTGGAGGAAAATGCGATAGAGAATCATGCATATCTGCAGATCATCTGCCGGGTTTTCCATACGGACAGCAGCAGAGATCTGACGATTATCGTTATGGGCGGATTGATCCTGATATTTGTTATTAAGAATATATTTCTGTTCATCCAGCAGAAGATTCAGCTCCGCTTCGTCTACACGAATCAGTTTGCCACTTCCAGAAGAATGATGATCAATTTCATGGAGCGCCCCTATGAATATTACCTGAACGCCGATACCGCGGTGATCCAGCGGAATATCACATCGGACGTGAACAACATGTACGGGCTGATCTTATCGCTGTTGCAGCTGATCAGTGAGAGTATCGTATTCGTCTGCCTGGCTATTGTCAGTCTGGTGACGGATGTCTGGATGAGCATAATAGTGACAGTGCTTTTGGTGGTTGCCCTGCTTGTCATTAAGTGTATCTTGAAACCGATTATGAGGAAGGCAGGAGAAGAGAATCAGGAATTTTACAGCGGACTGTATAAATGGATCGAGCAGTCGGTTATGGGAATCAAGGAGATCAAGATCGCCTGCAAAGAGAATTATTTTATTAATGAATACTCCAAATGCGGAGCCGGATATGTCAGTGCGGTACAGCGGTATAATCTCTATAATGCGACACCCAGGCTCTTAATCGAGACGATGGCAATTGCAAGTATGGTGTTGTATCTGATGATACAGATTATCGGAGGAACCGAGGCGACAGATATCTTACCGCAGATCGGGTTGTTAGCGGTGGTGGCGATGCGTCTGATTCCGTGCGCGAACAGAATTAACAATCACCTGACCTCGATCTCCTATTTTGAACCGTTCTTCATGGGTGTGAGTGATAACCTGCAGGAGGAGATACGGGACGAAAATATCGACTATGGGGAAGAAGCGTATCAGAATAAAGTCGATGTTGAGAAACTTGCGATCAGGAAAGATATTGTATTGAAAGATATCACCTATAAGTACCCCAACACGGATGTGCTGATTTTCGATCATGCCGATATGACCATACCTGTCGGGAAATCGGTGGGAATCGTGGGAACCTCCGGTGCCGGTAAGACTACAGTGGTGGATATTCTGCTAGGGCTTCTCGAGATTGAGAATGGCAGTATCCTCGCGGATGGTGTGGAAGTGAGAGACCATTATGCCTCATGGCTTAAGAATATCGGATACATTCCGCAGACGATCTTTATGATCGACTCTACGATCCGTAAGAATGTGGCATTCGGCTGTCCGGATGAAGACATAGATGACAATAAAGTGTGGGAGGCGCTTAGGGAAGCGCAGCTTGACGAATTTGTGCGAGGGCTTCCGGAGGGACTGGATACGAGCATCGGTGAGCGGGGCATTCGTCTGTCGGGCGGACAGAGGCAGAGGATCGGCATCGCCAGAGCGCTTTTCGAAGATCCTGAGGTGCTGGTGTTAGACGAGGCCACGTCTGCGCTTGACAATGAGACGGAGGCTGCCATTATGGATTCCATTAACAGACTGCATGGGCGCAAGACGCTGATCATCATTGCCCACAGACTGCAGACCATCGAGAAATGCGACATGGTCTACCGTGTGGCGAACGGCAAAGCGGTCATAGAAGAAAACAGAAAAACGCACTAAAAAACATGACGGTGCGACTGCTGCAGCAAAAGCTGTACGGCATGGATTTTCTGAGATAGCAATGAGAAACAGAGAGGAACAGGATAATTATGAAAGAACTTTGGGATTTTGGATGGGGTATGTACAAGAAATATGAGGAAGGGATTAATTATCTGATTTTCGGATTTCTTGCTTTTGTGTTGAATTTGGGGCTTTACTATCTGTTTTTTGAAGTGCTCGGTCTGCATTATCTGGTTGCCACGGTGCTGTCGTGGGCATTGACGGTAGTGTTTGCGTATTGGACAAACCGTACTTTTGTCTTTAAGAGTAAAAATAAAGATGTGAAGGCGCTGTTCGAAGAGTTTGTTTCTTTTATCGGCGCCAGAGTTGCGACGGAGCTTTTGGAAGTTGCATTTATGTTCCTGATGGTGGACTGTGCGCATCTGAATGAGCTTATTTCTAAGTTTGTATGTCAGGTGCTTGTGATTGTGGCCAACTATTTTCTCAGTAAATTATGGATATTTAAAGAGAAGAAGTGATTGGTAAGAATAGAGGAGAAGTCTATGCAGGGAAAACGACAGGCGAATTTTGAGTTGCTGCGTATTGTGGCGATGCTTATGATTATCGTCCTTCATTATCTGAATAAAAGCGAATTGGTCCTGTTATATACGCAGGAGCATTCCGCAGTGAATTATACTGCGCAGCTTATAGAGGCTTTCTGCATTGTCGCGGTGAACTGCTATGTGCTGCTCAGTGGATATTTTCTTGTGGAGTCTGCATGGAAATTGGAGCGTGTGGTGACTTTGGTAGCACAGGTTCTTTTTTATTCTCTGCTGATACCGGTCGTGCTGATCTGTGCCGGCGTGGTTGCGGTGGGTGAGCTTTCTGTTTACGACTGGCTGAATTATGTACTGCCGATTGAGACGGAGCACTACTGGTTTGCCACGGCATATCTGATTATGTATCTGTTCGCACCGCTTCTGGCGGCGGGCGTGAAAGCGGTGGACCGCAGGACGCTGCAGATGATTATCGGTGTCATGGCACTTTATTTCTGTGTGTGGAAGTCTGTGCTGCCTGCGTCGCTGGCTACGGATCGTTACGGTTATGACTATGGCTGGTTCCTGTTCCTGTTTTTGGTTGCGGCATATATACGTCTGTATGGTCTCCCGAAATTGGAGAAGAAGTGGAATGCGGCGATTCTTTATGTCGGTATGAGTCTGGGGATCTTTGTGCTTACGGTGGTATCTGGCATCCTAGCGGAAGTCCTGCCGCCGTTTGCCTATTATATGGATATGCCGGACACATACAATCATATTTTGTGTCTGCTTAGTTCGATTGGACTGTTCATGCTGTTTAAGGATATGAAGCCGTGGGAAGGCAAGGCAGCTGAGGTGATCAGACATCTTGCACCTTATACCTTCGGTGTGTATCTGCTGCATGAGCATATACTGGTTCGGTATCGGTGGATGCATTGGCTGGGTGTGGATACGGTGTGGGGAAGCTGGAAGTTTATTCCGCACATGATCGGGTGTGTGGTGATCGTATATGCAGCCGGTACGGTGGTCGATTGGGTGAGGATGTGGATTTTCCGCGGAGTGCGGAAGTTGTTCGCGCATGGTAAAGAAAAATTATGAGTCCAGCGGTTCGGTGCAAAAGATTCGGAAGATAGAAAAGATAGAAAGTGCTGAGTTGATGAATAAAACGAATACCATATATTGTAGATACCAAAATTTCATAGAGCGTATCGTGCTGCCCCTTATTTTGGTGCTCTATCCGCTGCTTCGGATTCGACTGGGAATTGATATGGCAGACACCACATACAGTCTGTCGAATTTCCAGTATTTTCCTTCTATGGACGGTACTTGGATGGTGGCGACGTTCCTTGCAAACGTGGTGGGAAATCTGCTCATGCATCTGCCTTTCGGCGGTAAGCTGATGGGGATGTATTTCTACACATCGCTTATACAGTCGATGACTGCGCTGACGGTATATGAAGCATTCCGCAGGAGTGACAGATCTGCGGGGCGGATTCCGATGCCGCTTGTGTTTGCGGGAGAGAGCATCGCGTTGGGACTGTGTTGGTGCCCATCTACGGTTTTATATAATTATTTGACTTATCTGTTTATGACAGTGGGGATACTTCTTCTCTGCCGCGGTATTCTGAAAGAAGACCGGAGATATTATGTGGCGGCGGGCGTGTGTCTGGGAGCCAATGTGGCGGTGCGCATGCCGAACGTGGTGCAGGCGTCGCTGATCGTGGCGGTGTGGTACGGCACGGCGGTCTGCGGACGGAAGTGGCAGCAGGCGGTTCGTGATACGCTGTGGTGCATTGCGGGGTATGTTGTCGGATTTGGTGTGCCTCTCGCGGCAATATGTATTAAGTACGGTGCAGGCGCTTATCCCGCCATGATTCAGACGATGTTTGCTATGACAGAGAAAGCTACGGATTATAAACCGTCGGCCATGCTGACGGGGATGTTTAGCGATTATATCACAGGTCTTTTCTGGATGGTCTTTGCAGGAATCTGCATGGCGGGCGGCTGGCTGCTCTTTATGCTGCAACGGAGATTATTTCCGGGGAAAAAGGGCATAGCGGGATTGTGTGGATTTGTCTATGCGGCAGTACTGCTGGTGCTGTTACGCTTCTATTGGGGCAGAGGGGTATTCAATTTTCTTTATTATGACTTCGGCAGCATATATTATCCGGTAGTGCTGTTTCTTCTGACAGCAGTTTTTACAGCGGTATACTGTCTGTGTAAGAAAAGTGTCAAAGCGGAGCAGAAGATTCTTGCGGTGTTGGTGCTTGTTCAGATTCTGGTAACGCCGCTTGGCGGTAATAATCAGTTGTATCCGATTATCAATAATCTGTTTATTGTCGTGCCGTTTGTGTTGTGGGTATGGTACGGGCAGTTAACTGCTGTGGCGGGAATGCCTCTTATATTGCTTGTGGTGTTTATTCTGATTCAGAGTGTGGGTTTTCATCTGAGATTTTCTTTTCAGGACGGAAGAAACGGTGAGGCACGTGACACATTGCTGACGGTGCCTGACAAGGTGGCGGGAATCTACACGAATCAGGACAATGCGGCGTGTCTGGAAGAACTGGCGGAATATGCGCAGCAGGCACAGCTTACCGGCAGGGAAGTGATTCTGTACGGAGAGGTTCCGGGTTTAGGGTATTTTCTGGATATGCCCTCAGCGTTATCCACTTTCTGGCCCGATCTGGATTCCTATCGCATGGTGGAATATGAGCGGGACATGGAACAGTTGGGGATACCGCCGGTTGTGATCGTGTCTTCTTCTATAGCCGCATATCTGAATGAGGATGCCGACGGCATGAACTGGTTTGGAGTAGAGAAGGAAAAGCTGGATCAGGATGAAAAATTGCAGAT
>CAMWXF010000081.1 GCA_947178115.1 uncultured Lachnospiraceae bacterium | reverse complement strand
TCCACCTTCTCCGTATCAATACAGTACGCAAGACGAACATATCCGTCCGCACCGAACGTATTCCCGGGCACGATAACCAGATCATACTTCTTGGCCTTCTCACAAAAAGCGACTGCGTCTTCCTCCAAAGCCTTAGGGAACATGTAGAAGGTTCCGCCGGGCTTTACGCATTCAAATCCCAGACCGGTAAGTTCCCGATACAGAATATTCATATTCGTCTCATAGACCGACAGATCGGATGTCAGATCAAGCACTTCCGCCACCGCCAACTGTATGATGGACGGCGGGCAGTTATGTCCCGTACCTCTGGATATCTGGCTACATATCGTACTGATCAGCTCTGCATCCGTACATTCCGGATTCACCGCCACGTACCCGATTCGTTCTCCCGGCAAAGACAAGGATTTCGAAAAGGAATAACATGACAGTGTATTTGCATAGAATTTCGATGGATAAGGCGCTTCCACCCCCGCAAAAACGATCTCTCTGTAAGGCTCATCGGAAATTAGGAAGATATCATGCCCATACTTTTTCTCTTTCTCTGTCATAATTGCTGCCAGTTTACGCAGTGTCTCTGAAGAGTATGCCACGCCGGAAGGATTATTGGGCGTATTGATCAGAACCGCCGCAACCTTCTCCGTCAGCATTTCCTCAAATGCTTCGAAATTGATCTGGAAGCTGTCCGTGTCTGCAGGAATCACCTTAAGCGTTGCACCTGTCAGGTTGATATAGGGACCATATTCCGGAAAATACGGTGCAAAAGTGATGATCTCGTCACCGGGTTCACTCACACACCGTACAGCATGGGCAATAGCGCCCGCCGCTCCGGTGGTCATAAAAATGTGGTTGCCCGTATAATTCATGCCAAACCGCTTATTCAAGGATTCCGCCACCTTATCCCGCACGGCCGGTATGCCAAGGCTCTGGCTGTAGCCATGGAGTTCCATGGGATTTCTGTTTTGCAACAGATCGATCATTGTGTCTGTGAACTTCTGCGGCGCGGGCACGGAAGGGTTCCCCAGACTGTAATCAAACACATTCTCATACCCGATCTCTGCGCCCCTCGCAGTGGCGAACTCCGATAACTGCCTAATTACCGATTTGCCCTGAAGCATGTCTTTATATTTTTGTACGATCATATTCTCTAACCTGCCTTTTTATTGTATTCTTTCTTTCATGATATTATGTCCTGAATATCACATTGTTCTGTGTCTATACTATTTCCTGATCAGATGCATCAGCCTGCCCTTAAAGTCACCGCTGATGGGCGGTATATTGATGCCGGCATGGTGCAGGGTGTCACCCTTGTACTGTGTCTGCTTGATCTCCGGCCAGTCCTGTGTATTTTCAATCACATAAACCGCTTCCGGATCAAGCCCCGGAATGTGGATACGCCTGCTGTGGAAGTTCGGTCTGCCGAGCACCTGAATGTAGGTGACAAGCGCCTCACTCTTATCCTTAGCCACTACTTCATAACAGTCGTAATAATGATTGTCCGCATAGTGCGCAATTCGATAATAATCCCCCATGCGCACCAGATCATTATACTTGTGATACATGGCAACCTGCTGCGGGATCATGTTACGATCCTGTTCCGGAATCTTCGTCACATCCAACTCATAGCCGAACGTTCCTGCCAACGCCACGAAACCTCTCGTCTCGAAAGGAGTTACTCTGCCGACCGTATGATTCGGACAGTCAGACACATGCGCCCCCATCGTGGACAACGGATAGATCAGGGACGTGCCCGCCTGAATGGACAGCCGTTCTATCGCGTCAGTATCATCCGAGCACCATATCTGCGGACTGTAATACAGCATACCTGCATCGAATCTGGCACCGCCGCCGGAACAGTTCTCCAAAAGCAAATGAGGAAATTCCGTCGTCATCCTGTCTTGCAGTTCATAGACTGCGAGCACCTGTCTGTGGAACAATTCCCCCTGTCTGTCAGCCGGAAGCCCGTAACTGCCCAGATCGCTCAACTGCCTGTTCATATCCCATTTCACATATTCGATATTGGCGCTCCGAAGAACCGCCGCAATCATCTCATAGACATAATCCCTGACTTCCTTTCTCGTCAGATCAAGCACATACTGATTACGTGCAAGGCTGCCTGTTCTGCCCGGAATCGCGATCGCCCAATCAGGATGCTCACGGTACAGATCAGAATCCGGTGAAATCATCTCCGGCTCCAGCCAGATACCGAATTTCATGCCTAATTTATTGACTTCGTCCACCAGATATTTCAGTCCGCCTTTCAGCTTATCCTCATTAACCTGCCAATCGCCCAGACTCGAATTATCATCATTTCTGTGTCCGAACCAGCCATCGTCCATCACTAACATCTCGATGCCGAGCCTGGATGCCTGTCGGGCAATATCCAATAGTTTTTCCGTATTAAAATCAAAATAGGTTGCTTCCCAGTTGTTGATCAGAATCGGCCGCTTCTTATCTTTATACTCACCGCGGATAAGATGATTGCGGTACAGATCATGGAAAGTTCTCGTCATGCCGCCTATGCCCTGCACCGAGTAAACGCAGACTACTTCGGGTGCCTGAAAACTCTCTCCTACATCAAGTTTCCAACTAAAATCCTGCGGATGGATTCCCATCATGGCACGGAGGCTGCCGAACTGATCCGCTTCGATCTGCGCCAGGAAATTCCCCGAATAGACAAAATTCATGGCATAGATATCACCGTTTTCCTCTGTCGTGGTTTTCTTTTTCCATGCCATAAAAGGATGCTCCTGATGGCTGGATTCCCCGCGCACCGACGATACGCTCTGTTTGCCTTTCATGACCGGCCTCGTCTGGATAATGCGCTCTCTCGCCCACGACCCGTGTAATGTGATCATCTCGTAATCTTCATTATCCATGTCAATACACGCAGACAAAACCTTCGTCAGATAGATCGGCTCCCTGGCCTGATTGACGATCTTCACGCTCCGCGCCACGGCATCGCTGTCTGCAAAGATGCTGTAAGAAAGAATAACCTGTAACTGCAGCAGCTTATCCTCGCAGGTCAGCTCCAATGTCTTACAATCCGCTGCTTCACCGAAGGTTGCCGGCAAGTCCTGCAACCCGTCTTTACCATCATATATTCTGTGCGACACGTAGGATAACGACACGGCATTATGCCCGCCCGTCGTCCTGACCGCCAGCGTCCCCTCTCTGTAATCTCCCAATCCGCCGCCCGTATATTCCATCGGAAATGTATCAAGGAAGGACGTTCTGTCCCGATTGTTCTGCGACGGAACAAAAGGCGGCTCGGAGGTACGCATAAGGTATGTCAGATTATCCTCTGTCAATTTTCTTCCATAATAAATGTGTCCAACAAAATTATCCTCGTCCACAATCCCGATACAATAACTCGTGTTCATCGTATCTAATTTAAAAACTCTGTTCTGCTCATTGTATGTGATATTCATACCGCTTTCTCCAGGACATGACTTAGTTATACTTGGACTGCGTATTTCAGTCTCTACGGAGAATGCACGCTTTTCGCATTCTCCTAAGCATGACTTAGTTATACTTGGACACCGTATTTTGGTGTCCTAGTATAACTTCATGCTTTATTATACCAACATCTTCCATATAAGAAAAGAAATATGTTAAAAACATAATTTATAGATCCAAACAAAAAACATTTTTAATATAAAAAGAATCGTGGTACAATATCCACTATCGGCATACAGACAAACTCCTGTCGCCGATATATTTTCTGGTACGGGAATCAATGAGGAAGGGATATGCTATGAGTATCACAGTCGTATTACAGCAGATGGTTATGATCTTTATATTAATCGGTATCGGCATACTATTATATAAGAAAGAAATGCTGTCAGAAGTGACTTCCAAACAAATATCAGGCATTATTGTCAATGTGACGAATCCGGCGTTGCTGATCTGCTCTGCTTTTCAGAACGGCCCTAAGGTATCTCTTAAAGAACTTGGCCTCGCGCTAGGGATCTATCTGATCGTGTATACTGTACTGATCGTTGTGAGTTTTCTGATTCCGCGCATCCTGCGTGTGCCCGGCATGTATCACTATGCTTATCAGATGCTAACGATCTTCGGCAACGTGGGATTCATCGGTATTCCGCTCGCTTCTGCCGTGCTGGGAACACAGTCCTTGATCTTCGTATCAATTTATAATCTGATTTTTAATATTCTGATCTATACTTTCGGAATTTCGGTGCTGCAGAGAGCAGAAGCAAGACAGATGCAGATTTCTGCATCGGAAGGTACGCTGCCGTCTAATCCGTCTCAGAAAAGTAATCTGTCTCAGGATACAATATCCGCACATAGCACGTCGCAGCGATGGAAGAAGCTGATTAATGCCGGAACCATCTCCGCCGCAGCCACCATCATTTTCTATCTGGGCAATTTCCATGTACCGGTCATCGTATCCTCTACTCTGACTTATATGGGACAGGCTACCACACTGCTGTCCATGCTGGTTCTGGGTGTCTCTGTCGCGCAGATGGCTCCTAAGGATATTTTTTCCCATCCGAAACTGTATGGGTTTACACTGCTGCGCCAGATTTTAGTGCCCATAGGCTGCATTGTTCTGTTCCGGCCGCTTATTCAGAATCCCCTGATCTTAAATACCATGGCGCTCATGCTCGCCGTGCCCGCCGCCAACATGCCGCTGATGCTCTCCAAGCAGCTTCATGTGGAGACGGATACGATCTCGCAGGGTATCATCCTGACCACAATCTTAAGTCTTGGGACGATTCCGGTGGTGAGTTTGTTTTTATGATACGATCTGTACTTTCATCATATTGGTTGTGCCGGAGAATCCAATCGGCACGCCTGATGTGATGACCGTCAGATCTCCTTTTTCCAACAGTTTCATCTTCTCAGCGGCGAGGATCGCCCTGTCAAATAGGTTGAAAACTTCCTTTTCTTCTTTAATTAATATCGGTATCACTCCCCAGGTTAATGACAACTGCCTGCACACCTTCTCTGTTGTGGTGCAGCTTATGATATCACTTGTCGGACGATATCTTGAAATCATCCGCGCCGCCGCGCCGGATTTTGTCACCGTTACAATTGCCTTGGCATTCAGATCCAGAGCGGTTGTACATGTAGCGTGGCAAATGGCATCCGTAACGTCCGGATTAACCTCCCTTTCGTTCTGGAAGAAACGCTTGCGGTAATCCACATCCCGCTCCGTGCGCTCTGCGATGCGAACCATGGTCCTCACCGCCTCCACGGGATATGCGCCTGCCGCCGTCTCTCCGGAGAGCATGATGGCACTGGTGCCGTCGTATACCGCATTGGCTATATCAGTCGTCTCTGCTCTGGTAGGACGCGGGTTCTTGATCATAGATTCTAACATCTGCGTGGCAGTGATCACCTGCTTGCCGCTACGGTAAACTTTATTAATGATCTTTTTCTGGATCACGGGCACTTCCTCGTAAGGAATCTCTACGCCCATGTCACCTCTTGCCACCATAATGCCGTCAGACACCTCTATGATATCATCGACGTTGGCAACGCCCTGCGCGTTCTCTATCTTGGCAATGATCCTGATATCCTCACCGCCGTTCTTCTCAAGCAGCTTGCGAAGCTGCAGAATGTCTTCCTTCTTTTGTACAAAAGAGGCCGCAATAAAATCCACATCCTGCTCTATACCAAAGAGAATATCTTCTCTGTCTTTATCGCTGATATACGGCATGGAAAGATCCACGTCCGGTACGTTGACTCCCTTGTGGTTCGACACTACACCACCGTTAATGACGCGGCAGACAATATTATTCTTATCGACTTTTTCCACCGTCATCTCGATCAGACCGTCGTCGATCAGCACCCGCATTCCTTCTTCCAGATCCTCATAGAGGCGGTTGTAGGTCACGCTTACGATATCCTTCGTCCCCTCCACTTCATCGGCGGTCAGTGTAAACAGCTGACCTTCTTCCAGCGTCACTTTGCCTTCTTTAAAATCCTTAACCCGCACTTCCGGACCTTTCGTGTCCAACAGAATCGCAACCGGCTTTCCTACTTCCTTGCGAAACTTTTTGACCATGTCCATCCTCTTCTTATGGTCTTCATAAGTTCCGTGGGAAAAGTTGCATCTGGCAACGTTCATCCCCTCTAACATCATCTGCCTGAGTACATCCTCATTGTCTGTTGCCGGGCCGAGGGTACATACGATTTTTGTTTTTCTCATGGCTGGTTGTTTCCTCCTTTAGCTGATATTTCTATTTTATACGGAAATACAATATCTTAAACCACTACTTGCGTATCCGCCGGGTACATGCTGCAGTTGAGATCGTGATTTAATCATACCATAATATGGCATCCTATAACAATGGATTATGGCATCTTAGCGAAATATTAATGCTGTAAATGTAATTCCCTCCACATAAAACGAGCCCCCGGCGGTGGAAGCACCGGGAGCCCGTTTTATATATACAAACTAAGGGATATAGGTATACGCTAAACTATAATACAAATTTGCAATCGCAATCATATTGATTCAATCTATTCCACATCCTGCAGTGCCGCGAAGTCTTCCTCACCGGTACGAACCTTAACGACTCTGTCAACATTGTAGACAAATATCTTACCGTCTCCGATATGGCCTGTGTAAAGCGCTTTCTTAGCCGCCTCCACAACATCCTCTACCGGGATCTTGCTGACTACGACTTCTACTTTGACCTTCGGAAGCAGGGTCGCATCCATCTCAACGCCACGATACATCTCGCCTGCACCTTTCTGGATACCGCAGCCCATAACCTGTGTCACCGTCATGCCGGTCACGCCCAGATCGTTCATTGCCTTTCTTAACTGATCATATCTGGACAGTTTCGCAATGATCGCTACCTTATACATTCCTGTCGCAGATGCCATCGGTACTTGAGCAACTTTGACCGCTGCATCCTTCTGTACATCGGACGCTTCATTGTAATCTTCCGTTCCGAGGCTTGTATTCTCGTTGATCTCCATTGCCATCGTATTAGATATATCCATAATACTGAATCCTGAGTAAGCAGACACCAGACCATGCTCCGTGGCATCCAGTCCTATAATCTCTTCCTCCTCAGAAGCACGCAGACCGATGACTGCCTTGATTACCAGAAATACAATCGTAATCGTAACCGCCGTCCATGCCGCAACGGACACGAAACCAATAAGCTGTAAGCCGAGCAGTTCAAATCCGCCGCCATAGAACAGACCCACCAGTTCATTACCCGCCGCATCGGCAATGGAGTATTCCGGCGCTGAATTTGTGGCAAACAACCCGACCGCGATGGTGCCCCAGATCCCGTTCATACAGTGAACCG
>CAMWXF010000080.1 GCA_947178115.1 uncultured Lachnospiraceae bacterium | reverse complement strand
CAGTTGCCTTATTACCATTTATCCAATATGATTTAAAGATAGGGATAAAATTTGAAAAGACACGGCAAAACAGCAGAAAAGAAGAGGGTTAGGCTATGGCAACTTTGTATATTAATGAAAAAAACAAAAAAGGACATATTAATCCCGAAATTTACGGACACTTTTCGGAGCATCTCGGAAGGTGCATTTATGAAGGCCTGTATGTCGGAGAGAATTCCGACATTCCAAATGTAAACGGAATGCGAAAAGATGTTGTAGATGCTTTGAAAGAGATTAAGATTCCGGTACTCCGCTGGCCGGGCGGCTGTTTTGCGGATGAATATCATTGGAAAGACGGTATCGGACCAAAAGAAAACAGAAAGAAAATGATTAATACGCACTGGGGCGGTGTGGTCGAGGATAACAGCTTCGGTACGCATGAGTTCTTCGAGCTGTGTGAACAGCTTGGCTGTAAGACCTATGTAAACGGTAATGTCGGAAGCGGCACGGTGCAGGAGATGAGCGAGTGGATAGAGTATATCACATTCGACGGCGTCTCTCCGATGGCGGAACTGCGGAAAACAAACGGTCATGAGAAACCGTGGAAAATTGATTACTTCGGTGTCGGAAACGAGAACTGGGGATGCGGCGGTAACATGACGCCGGAGTATTACGGCAATCTGTACAGAAGATATCAGACTTATGTAAGGCAGTATCGCAGTGACGCGCCGATCCGGAAAATATGCTGTGGTGCCAATGCGGCGGACTATTTCTGGACAGAAGGCGTTTTGAAGACTTGTACGGCAGCACCGGCTCCCGGTCCCGAAGCGGATAACCCGGGCTTTATGAACGGTCTGTCACTGCATTATTATGTGCACCCCGGCGTATGGGAAAATAAAGGAAGCGCAACGGAATTTGACAGCAAGACCTGGTATCAGACTCTTTTCAGGGCGGTCTGCATGGAAGAATTGATCAGACGTCACGGTGCCATTATGGATCAATATGATCCGGAGAAGAAGATCGGTATGATGGTAGATGAGTGGGGCTGCTGGTTCGATGTGGAGCCGGGTACGAATCCGGGATTCTTATATCAGCAAAATACCATGCGGGATGCGCTGGTAGCGGGTATTACCCTCAATATCTTCAATAAACACTGTGATCGTGTCAAAATGGCATGTATTGCGCAGATGGTTAATGTATTGCAGTCCGTTATTCTGACGGAAGGACCTAAGATGATTCTGACGCCGACGTACCATGTTTTCCATATGTACAAACATCATCAGGATGCTAAGCTGGTTGAAAGCTGCGTGGATGGTAATAAGATCATAGGTGAGGAAGAATATCAGGTGCCGATGCTCAGTGAATCGGCATCTGTCAGCGAAGACGGCACGGTGAATATAACGGTAGGTAATTTATCCGTAACGGAAGATGTTCCGGTAGAGATCTCGTTCGCGGAACTTGCGCCTTCCCGTATCGAAGCCGCAGTCTTGACGGGTGCGATGTGTGCGCACAATACCTTTGAGGAGCCGGAAAATGTAAGGGAAGCTGCATTTAACGATTTTAAGGCGGATGGCAGGAAAGTCAGCTTTACCGCACCGGCATGCAGTATAGTCAGTTTCCGTGTGCAATAATGTGTAAAGAAGAACGAATCGGGGCGAAGCGGATTTGCAGAAAATGCCTGACCGCGGATATGAATGAGAAGGAATATTTTGCGAATCTGCATGCCTATATTGCAAATCTGGCTGCCGATATTAAAGCGGATCAGGAAATATACGAAAAGAGACTTGCCGTTTGTAAGCAGTGTGATTTGCTGGCAGACGCTATGTGCAGAGCATGCGGCTGTTTCGTGGAATTGCGCGCGGCTATAGGGAAGAATTCCTGTCCGTACGATAAATGGAAGGCGCAAACGAAAAGAGGGATATAGAACTATGAACGAGTATCGGGTAAAAAAGATAGATCACATAAAGGAAATAGAAGTACAAGTGCCGGGGTCAAAGAGCATTACGAACCGGGCGCTTCTGCTGGCAGCCCTTTCCGCGCACAAATGTACGCTGCACGGTGTTTTATTCAGTGACGATTCCAGAGCTTTTCTGGACAGCCTTGAAAAATTAGGCTTTGAAGTGCAGGCGGATGAAGAGACCAAGGATGTGGTGATTCAGGGATTAGGCGGTAAGATTCCCAATAACCATGCCTCGATCAATGTGAGAAGTGCGGGCACTGCGGCAAGATTTCTGACGGTTATGCTGGCGCTGGCGGGAGGAGAATATGAACTTCAGGCCTCGCCGCAGATGTGTAGACGTCCCATGAAGCCGCTTTTGGATATTTTGAAACAGGCGGGCGTTGAATTTACATTCATCGGGGAAGAAGATCATTTTCCCTTTGTGATAAAGTCACAGTCGGTTTCCATGAAAGAAGTTCAGGTGGATACCGGAATCAGCAGTCAGTTTGCCAGTGCGCTTCTCATGTCTGGAGTACTTCTTCCGGATGGAGTGACGGTGCTACTTTCAGGGGATCGGGCGGAAGGTTCCTATATTAAAATGACGCTTGCCATGATGGAGCAGTTCGGAATCAAGCCGGTTAAGCTTAAGAACGGATATCGGATTCCGCATACAGAGTCCTTTGGGGTGGAACAATATCAGGTAGAGCCGGATGTGTCCGGAGCATGTTATTTCTATGCAATGGCACCGTTATTACAGACTGATGTCAAAGTAAAAAATGTTCATATGGATTCTTTACAAGGCGATATTAAATTTTTGCAGGTATTGGAAAACATGGGCTGTATGCTTACTGACGAAGCCGATGGCGTGAAAATGTCAGGCAGCGGTCTTACAGAATATCCGGGAATGGATGTTTCCATGAAAGATTTTTCCGACCAAACCATGACAATGGCGGCGCTCTCGCCCTTTGCCAAGGGGACGACACTGATTCGGAATATCGGTCATATACGGTTTCAGGAGACGGATAGAATTCATGCCGTTTTGACAGAGCTTGCCCGCATGGGAATAGAATGTGAAGAAGCGCCGGAATGTGACGGAATCAGAATTATGCCCGGAACGGTGGAAGAATGCAGCGTGGAAACCTATGAGGACCACCGCATGGCGATGGCCTTTAGCCTGGTCGGTCTGAAAACAGGGAAGATAACGATTAGGAATCCGGAATGCTGTCGGAAAACGTTTGAAAATTATTTTGAGCTGATTGATGGACTGTATTAGAGAGGAATTTGACATGGCGGATAATGCAGAAAAAGAATTGTGGGATATTTATACGAAAGATCGGGTGAAGACCGGCAGATTACATAGACGTGGAGAGAAGATGAAGGATGGAGAATATCATATGGTGGTCCACGTCTGTATTTTTAACAGTAAAAATCAATTGTTGATTCAGCAGCGGCAGCCCTTTAAAAAGGGATGGTCTAATATGTGGGATATCACGGTGGGAGGATCTGCGTTGCATGGAGAGAGCAGCAGTCAGGCGGCAGAGCGGGAAGTGTTTGAGGAGATCGGTTTAAAACTTGATTTGTCAGAGACCAGACCGGATTTTACGATCAATTTTGAGGATGGATTCGACGATTATTATCTGTTGGAACGGGAAGTGGATTTGGATAAACTTCATCTGCAGGAAGAAGAGGTTCAGGCTGTCCGGTGGGCGGATAGAGAAGAGCTGCTTCAAATGCAGGAGCAGGGAATTATGATTCCCTATTGGTTTCTGGATAAATTATTTGAGGTGCGCGGCTTTGATGCGCATGGCAATCAAAAACGGGATATAGAGGTTGAATTTGCTGCGCTGCACCGCCTTGCTTCCTGGATGAGTCTGGTGGAAATTACAAGGGATAATTTTCCGGGACTGGAAACACAGGAACTGTTAAACGACTATCGGGATACGGTCATTAAGAATATGGAGAGGCAAAGCGCCATATGCGCGTTACATGGCAATATAGTCGTGGGAATTCTGCTTTTTTCCACAAAGCACAATATGCTGTCCTGTATGGCGGTACATCCTGAGTACCGCAGACGCGGAATCGCGAAAAAGATGATCGATTTCATGCTGACCAGATTAGATCAGACAAAAGATATTACCGTTACGACATTTCGCGAGGATGATCCGAAAGGAGCTGCACCGCGGGCGTTGTATCAGGCTTTGGGATTTCTTCCGTCAGAACTATGCATCGAGCAGGGATATCCGTCTCAGGTGTTTGTGTTGAAGGGGAAATGCAATAAATAATAAGAAGATAAAAGAGTGAAAGGAACTGTCGATCAGTCGTGACAAGACGGGAAGCATATAAAATTCTTGGGATCTCACCGGAAACGTCGAAAGATGAAATCAAAAAAAGGTACAGACAGCTTATGTTTCAAGTGCATCCGGACAGCGGCGGATCATCGGCGGAGGGCTGTCGATACAGTGCGCAGGAAATTAATATTGCCTATGAACTTGTGAGCATAGCTCATCCCGCTGAAGAGTCTGACGAGGTAGATTTCCATAAGGCTGCCGGTGCCCGTCACAGGAGAGGTAAGGCGGCGCGAAACAACAGAAAAGACGAATGGGGTGCGCCGATTAACGGGAATGCTTATAGAGAGCGTGAAATCTTATGCTATGCAGAAGATTATGACGGTACTGTGTTAGGCAGTTTTTGTGTTGCAAAAGGAAAATATGTGTGGACAACTGAGGAAGAGTTTCCTCTATTCCTGCTCAGCATTTATCAGTGCGGCAAACAGCTTTTGGATGAGTGTGACGAACAGTTTCACGGCGGAGCAGCTTCGGCGGACAGACAGCGTATTCAGGCGGAGCTCACCTATCTGCTCACGCAGCAGTTCATAAACGGGAGTGCACTTTTGCAGGAACTGGCGAAAGAAGAGATGGCGGATGCAGACGGGAAACAGATTTTTTATGTTTCGGCCATGGTGGAGCTGACAGCCGGTACAGTGAGTTTGGAAGCCGGCGATTTACTTTATCCGTCGAAACTCAGACAGCACAGATTGTATCTGCAGAATCAGAAGGGACGGGAGATCGGTTATCTGTCTTTTCATGACGATCGCTTCTACTACATTATTGTGCCCCTTTTTGAGCAGAAGAGAGTACAGATTAAGCTGCAGGTGGCGGAAAAGCAGGAAAAAAGAAGACGCAGTAAAACTCCCGGATACAGGAATCTTCACTTATGGATCAAACTGTTTGACGTTTCCGAAAACTATGTGCCGGAGAATTTAAATTTGCGGATTGAGGAGTTAGTGGAATCATATAAAAAGTCGTAAAAATAAATTTTTTATAAATAGGAGGACGAAACGATATGTGTACGGCAGCGACATATAAGACGAAAGATTTTTATTTCGGCAGGACATTGGACTATGAGTTCTCTTACGGTGATGAAGTGGTTATAACGCCCAGGAATTATCCGTTTTGTTTCAGGGAAGCGGGAAATATAAATGCACATTATGCAATGATCGGAATGGCGTATGTGTCGGAAGATTATCCGTTATACTATGACGCCGTTAACGACAAGGGCTTAGGGATTGCAGGATTGAATTTCGTGGGCAATGCCGCCTTTGGGGATAGCAAAGAAGGCTTGGATAATATTGCACAGTTTGAATTGATCCCATGGATTCTTAGCCAGTGCGCCACAGTGAAAGAGGCGAGGGCGTTAATGAAGAAGATGAATCTGTCAAAAGTCGCTTTTAATGAGAAGCTCCCGCTGTCACAGCTGCACTGGATCATTGCGGACAGCAGCGGAGCGATAACAGTGGAAGCGGTGAAAGAAGGCATCAGGATATATGACAATCCGGTTGGTGTTTTGACCAACAATCCGCCTTTTGACCGGCAGATGTTTGCGTTGAATAATTATATGAATCTGTCTGTGAAATCACCCGCAAACACTTTTGCAAAAGGTTTGGAATTAGAACGGTACAGCCGCGGGATGGGAGCTTTGGGACTGCCGGGAGATTTATCGTCACAGTCCAGATTTGTAAGGGCAGCGTTTGTGAAGATGAACTCCACATCCGGAGAAGGAGAAGCAGAGAGTGTCAGCCAGTTTTTCCATATTCTTAATGCGGTGGACCAACAGCGCGGCTGCTGCGAATTGGACGATGGAAAGTATGAGATAACCATCTATACTTCATGCTGTAATACCAATAAAGGAATTTACTATTATACTTCCTATGATAATCACCAGATCACTGCGGTAGACATGCATAGGGAGGAACTGGACGGGGATGTGCTCATAAGATATCCGATGATCAAGGAGGAGCAGATCCGAATGCAAAATTAGTAAAAGTTATATGTTGTATGTCGGCAGGATCGGCAGATCAGCTACAATGCATAGAAAAGACTGGGGTGGAGATATGAAGATTGCAGTGTTTTTTCCGGGAATAGGATATCATTGTGACAAGCCGTTGTTATATTACAGCGGAAAGATTGCAGGACAGCTTCAATATGAATTATGCAGGGTTAATTACGTTAATTTGAGCAGGTCATTGGAGGAAGCATTTACGCAGGCCCTTGCACAGGCAGAAGAGATTCTGGCGCAGATCGATTGGAGCCGCTATGAGGATATTGTGTTTGTGTCAAAGAGTATTGGTACGGTAGTTGCAGCCGCTTATGCCAGGAAACACGGAATAAGCTGCAGGAACGTTTACTATACGCCGGTAGCGCAGACTTTTGAGTTCGATCCCCAGCCCGGTCTCGTTTTTCACGGCACAGCGGATTCCTGGGTGGAGACTGCGGTTGTCACCACGAAATGTCGGGAACATGACCTGCCGTTACATGTCATAGAAGGTGTCGATCATTCACTGGAAGAAAAGGGTGATACGATGAGAAGTCTTTGTATTTTACAGAAGGTGATGGAAGTAACAAAGAGTTATATCGCGGATATTTAATTTTTTCTGTAAAACATATTGCACACCGCACTTATTTCTGATAGACTGTCTTCATCCGAACAAATGGAATTCTGCTATGCATGTCAGGCATTTCGCCACGATTTCCATTATTCATTATAACAAAGGAAGTGACTTATAGGATTTAAGTGTCAAAAGGTGCAAAATATAAGTTGAACAACTTCGTGAACATTTTGTGCGATTTGCCAGCCTTGTTTTATTTAAGCACCTTTTGATACCTGAATCCTTTTAGAAAAGGAGGGATGAAGTGTCATTTATTGGACATATAAGATGTTAGAATCAGACTATAGTTTTTAAAAATATGATTGACAAAATCGAACATCTGTTTTATTCTGATATCAGAACGGATGTTCTACAAGAAAAGGAGAACAGGACATGGAAAGAGATGAGAAATTAAAAGCATTGGATGCAGCGTTAGGACAGATAGAGAGGCAGTTTGGTAAAGGCGCCGTCATGAAATTGGGTGACCCTTCTGTGCAGATGAATGTGGAGACGATTCCGACAGGTTCCCTGAGCCTTGACCTGGCATTGG
>CAMWXF010000079.1 GCA_947178115.1 uncultured Lachnospiraceae bacterium | reverse complement strand
AGATAACTGATCGACTGCGGATTACGTCCCAGCATATAGTGCAGATGATTCTGCAACACCGTAGCATACTCATGATTCGTGATGATATGATCCACCACTACGAGCCGTGTGATATCCTTTAACAGTTCCGCACTACCGCTGGACTTTTCATCCATAATCACCAGGAATTTAGAATTTTTCGCGGCATAGGAAATCTTCTCACCTTCCAGCATCAATACCTTAATCATATCCTTGCACAGATTCATATCCACCTTCTGCTTCGTGGACAAATAAGTTACACACCCCCAGAAAATAAAATCGTTCTGCATATCCGCCGCAGAATTCTCCAGCAGATAATTCTTAATTACATTATGATATCCGGAATTGCCGGTGGCACGATAAAGCTCCGCCGCCGCATAGAAATATTCTTCCGGCGACACATCCGCCGGATACTTCCCAGCATAACGGTAGGCTCTGTCCGCCGCTTTCAGACAGCGGTTCGCAAATTCCCAATCATAATTCTGATACAGATAACTGAATTTCGCCATAGCAGCAGCGAATTGGATCGTCGCGTCCATGGTAATCCCTTCAATGTACAGCAGATAACCCAGCGCCGCATTATCCACGTTGCTGACTGCGGAATATACCGCACCGCTCTTGGAGTCCTGCATTTTTAGAAGCCAGTCAATCTCATATTTGACCTCATCCAGCACGTCCGGTATACCATTACCACTCTCCGGAATTCCCACATCATCACCGAACACTTCCGGATACAGTTCATATGCCAGCAGCAGATGATTGACTGTACGGCAGCCTGTGCTCACATCACGGTTCGCCGCTCCGTCTACATGCCAGCCGCCCGACACATCCAGCTTGATCGAAGCCTCATCCTTCATCTGCGCCTCTCTGGCATGGCACGCATTGTGAGCCGCATCACCCGCCATTTCCAAGGACAATGTCAAACCACAGCGATTAAAATAATATTGTTTCAACGCCACATTATATAGCCCTGCATAAGGATTGTCCGCTATTTCAAAGTTATACGACTGACCTACGACTGCCGCCTCTATGTAATATGTACCGGCCGTCTGCAGCGACGTAAAATCACCATAACTGACATATACACCTGTCTTCTCGTCATATCCCCGCCGCTCGATCTGCCCAGTGTATACACTCTGTCCACTAACCGCATCCGTAACCGTAAAAGAATCGGGAAGCAATTCTCCCTGAAAAACCGCGATCTTATTGCTATACCGGTCATAGCCCACCTGATCAACCAGAATGTTCGGAAGGCTTCTTGGTACTTCATAATTAAATTCCGGCGTAAGCCCTAGCGTCGCGAACTCACTGTCGCCGTCACCCTTTGACCTCATATCAAAAGAAAGCTCCGATGCGTTGGCACAGCCTGTCAGCAAAGCCAGTGATAGCAATATGCAGATTAATATTCTAAAATGTCTGTTCTTCATGAAACGTCAGCTCTTTCGTCATCTTATGCGTCCGATACAGCGTCTCCGAATTACCCGGAATCTGTATTTGGAAGACGCTATACCATTTTAACACAAAAGTCCGCATTCTTCATCATAATATACAATTTTTCCTTCAATGATCGTACACAGGGTCTTTGTGAACACTTCCATGGGATTGCCGTCATAAATTACCACATCTCCGTCTTTGCCCGGTGCAAGGCTTCCGACCCGGTCATCCACACCGCAGATCTTCGCCGCGTTGATGGTGATCGCACGCAGTCCTTCTTCCACTGCCATGCCTTCCTTGACCGCCAGCCCCGCGCAGATTGGCAAGAACTGTATCTTGGACACCGGGTGATCCGTGGTGATCGCCGTCAGGATACCGTTCTTGCTGAGTTCCCCTGCTGTCTTAAAAGCCATATTGCTTACTTCGATCTTATTGCGGCTTGCCATATCCGGACCGACGATCGCCGGAAATCCCGCTGTGCGAAGCTCCTCGATGATCAGATGCCCTTCGCTGCAGTGATCTAAGGTCATCTTAAGCCCAAACTCCTCGGCAATACGCACCGCCGTTAGTATATCATCCGCTCTGTGCACATGGGCCTTCAGGGGAATCTCGCCGTCCAATACCGGAAGCCAGCATTCATAATGAAAATCCGGTGTTGTATCCGGATTTTCATAAATGTGCCGCTGATATTCCCTCGCTTTCGTCAATTCTTCCCTGAGCATGGAGGCGATCGCCATACGGGTGGCGGGGGAGGTATTCTGTCCCGAATAATTCACTTTTGGATTCTCCCCGAACGCCACTTTCATCGCCGCCGGAGCCTTGACGATCATCTGATCGATGCACCTGCCATGCGTCTTTAAGAAGGCAAACTGTCCGCCTACAACATTAGCGCTCCCCGGCCCGATCATCGCCGATGTAATTCCTGCCTTCAATGCATCATGAAAAGCATCATCCATCGGATTGATGGCATCGATGGCCCGCAGATAGGGAGTTACGGGGTTCACTGTTTCATTACAGTCATCCCCCTCCATCCCTTTCTTCTCCTCCGTTATCCCCATGTGACAGTGTGCCTCGATGATCCCCGGCAGAACCGTATTTCCCTTCGCGTCGAGTATCTGCACGTGGTCGTCAGCTTTAAGCGCATGCACATTACACTCATTCATGTCTCCTACGGAGACAATTTTACCATGATCGATCTGCAGATAACCGTCCTCATAATCCTTATCTTCCATCGTTCTGATATTTCCGTGTATGATAACCAGCATCTTCGTCCTCATTTCTACGCATATTGTCGGTTACATTACTACTGCAGCTTACTCATAGGATTCACCGGTTTTCCGTCCTTTGTCAGCTTAAAATACACATTGGAACCTTCCAGACTGTAATACTTGGTCGGATATGCCACCGTGCCGATTCCGTCACCCACGCTGACATAACTGCCCTCAGATACGGTAATATTCTCCAACTGACCGTAAGTCAGTTCATAGCCGTTGCCCAAGTCCATCACGATCATATTACCGATTGTCGAATCATAACCCACAGAGGTCACACGGCCGTTAGCCGCCGCCGAGATACTTGTGCCCTGAGGTGCCGCGATGACGATCGCCGGATTATATTTATACTGCTGCAGAGTCGGAAAATATATTGTCTTGTCCATACTGTAATTGATCAGCACGTCACCTACAATGGGCCATACCAGCCCGTCTTCCTCATTAAAGTCAAGCGTCGGCTGCACCGTTGTGGAGATCGCTTCGGCCGTCTCTGCTTCCTCCGGAATCTTAGCGGTATCCACAGTCTCATCAAACATGCCCGCCTCTTCCTCTTCTTCAGTTTTCTTTTTATTCTTGTCAGAGCTTTCCGCTTTATCAGTCTTCTTCTTATCTGACGTTTCACTTGCTCCTTCGCTCTGTGCACCATCCTCTTCGGACTTGGTATCTTCGGCTGCACTACCGCTTCTTCCGCTTCTGTCCGTATCCGTTCCGCCGGTCTTCTTCACTGACGGGAGCTTGTCCTCAGTATTCTCTACTTTCTGAGAATTTGCCTCCTGAAAGCTGGGATCATAATCCAGATCGTCGGTTCCCACTTCCGCAAACAGAGTGTCCAGCTCTTCTCCGGACAGCATGTTCTCCGCGCTCGTACCTGCTCCCTTCTCGATCGCCTCGAAATCTACCACGTAGTTTTCCCGTTCGCTGTTGTTACTCCTTTTCACAAAAACACCCGTTACCGTCAATGCCGTCAGCACAAGCACGGATGACGCCAACATAATGATTCTCTCTTTCCTAACACCATTTCTATTTCTTCTTGTTGCCATGAAATCATGCCTCCTATTTTCACTTTTGCTTGATAAGCAATCATAAAAGTTTACATGGTGTTAGTCTTACCCATTTTTGACAGGTTATTCAATTTTTGCTAATTCTGTTCCGACAAAAAAATCTTTGAGTATCTGATCGTAAGTCTCCCCGTTTATGGCCCTGCAATTGGCCCCGTACTGACTCATACCGAAACCGTGCCCCACTCCTTCTACCCGGAAAACCATCTGCGTCCCGATTTTTTCCGCCTCGAAAGAGGCAGACGCAAGCGAAAACAGATAGCGGAAATTTTCTCCCTCGATCCGCCCTACCTCTTTATCCCCCGCATAAAACGACACATTTGTCACATATCCGGCTCCGTCATAAGTAAGTTTCATACCCTCCCACAACTCTTCAGGAGAACTCTCTTCTTCCATATGTTTCTGAATTTCATATAAATAATCCGCCTGAGAGATCGTCACCTCACTGTAATAATCTGCTGCTGCCTTATCCTGTTCACATTCCACACTCGTCAGATAGGGACACCGCTCCGTATTCCATACCTCACCGGCATCCCTTGTCTGTCCGTTACTGATTTTAAAATAAGAAGCCTGTATCGGTTTCCCGCCATAACACAGGTATAGCCCATCCGTATCCTCCACAGCCTGACGAAACGGCCGCAGCGCCTCCAATGCCTTCGCATCCGCTTCATACCATTTCTCCATACCATCGCCCGATACCTGCAGTACCGTAATTCCCTGCTCCTGTATGACTTGGATCACTTCCGTCCGCAGCAATACCGCCTGCGCTTTTAACGCTTCTGCCTCGTATGTCTCAGGCATGACTGCCGCTAACTGATAGACCAGATATTCCTCCAGAGGGATCTCCCATATCCCCCATGACATGACCGCCTGTATGATACGGCCGTCCGTACCTTCCCGCGCGTCTACCTGCTCCTTAACCTGGCGCAGTGCTTCTGTTTCCTCGCCGACATGTCCCCACAGGCAGGCACACACATATGGCAATAAAAAAACAAACAAAAGAAAGCATCCTGCATCTCTTTTGTTTGTTCCTTTTAAGACGATTCTGTTATCATTCATGAAACACCCCACATGTACTATTACTATGTGAGTGCTCCATATTTTATGTCGCACGGATTCTCAAAATCCAAAGACAAGCAAGCTGTCACCTAACCAAATCCAAATGCTGCACTGTGGACACCGTGCCGTTCTCATACAGGAAGATTCCCGTATTTCTGATCATGGCGTTATGTTGATTATTCTGCTCCGAGTTCAGAGCAAACTGCGTAGAAACATTCCCCAATCCGATGGCTCCCACGCCCAGATCGGACAGATGATACAGCTTATCGTTACCATCCTCATCCTTCGTCCAGATCAACAGCTTCTCCCAGATCTCATCCGCCTCGTCGATCCATCCGTTGCCGTCCGCATCATACTTTGCAAGATCCGCAAATCCATTGCCGGACTTCGTTCCGAAGAGTTCTCCGCCGTCATTAATCACGCCGTCATCATTCAAATCAAGCGCCAGAAATCCGCTGCCGGATGCAAGCGACGATATCTCTTCTTCCTCTCCGTCCTGATCCAGATCGAAGAAAAACTTCTGATCCGACACCTGCGCAATATTCGTGTCCAGATTGATCACAAGCGGATCACAGTATGTCACCATTCCGGTGCTGTAAGTCTCCTCATAGTATTCCTCGAACCTGCGGCTCATGGCAACTTCCAGATTAAAAGACAGTTCCCTGCCGTCCGCCGTCTTCACCATGCCTGTCGTGGAAAATGTAGTCTGCTCTTCCTCTCTGTGATAATACTGATTGGTAAGCGTATTGACCTGATAAACCGGCTGCGCCGTACTTATATTGCTCCTGGGAACATCCGATCTGTTCCACCGGCTTGCATCGTATCTCTCTCCGCGAAATTTGAAAAAGAGCTCCATCAGAAACTGTATGCAACTCTGCCTGATCGAAAGCATCGTATTTTCCGGCGTCTCTCTTTCCTTTACCTTCACGGTACTGGACAGATTCTTAAAATGTGTGGTGATATCTTCCAGATTTGCGGCGCTCTCTTCATTCTTCTCATTGGTCTCTGTCTTCCCGCTCTCCGGCTGTTCTCCGGAATTGACCAAATTGCCGAACAGACTGCCCAGTCCGCCATATGCCTGATACTGGGCTGCGCTAAGCCGCATACTGGAACCTCTCACTGTTTTGGTTGTCACAGAAGAGTATCTTCTGGCAGATTCCATTCCCACTACACTGGAATCAATTCTCACTTTTCCCTCCTTTTGTAAAGACCCGCTCCCTGCCTGTCTGTGCCACCGACTGCACCTTCCCTGATGCATGGCAATAGAAAGGACGGTATCTCTCAGGAATATCCTTTTCCCTCAAAAATACCGTCCATGGTCTGTACATCATTCAGATTCAAGAAGCAATCGTCTGGCCAAGAGCAACCACCCCTCGTACTTTATATATCGGACGCATGCTCTGAATAATTTAGCAGATATATCCACTGTTTTTTATTTAATTCCTTTTCCGTCCGTTAAGCATCTACCCTGTTATAGTTAATCAGACAGCCTTTCAGGATAATCTGTCTCTCTTCATCCGTCAGTTCACCAAGCCGCAGCGTAAATTCCGTCAGCGTTCCTTCATCGACAGACACCTTATATGCCTTGATCACATCCGCCTTATCTTCCACCGCCTGTCTGATATTCGGGAAGAACAGGTAATCCAGATTCTTGAAAGGAAGCTCGCCCTCGTCAATCAGGAACGGAAGCATGCCCCAGTTGATCAGATTAGAACGATAGCGCTTCGTTGCGTATTCATTCGCAATATTCGCCCAGCCGCCTAACACCTTCTGGCAGCTCGCCGCCTGCTCTCTGGCGGAACCGTCACCCGGCTTCACCGCGAAGATCGTAGAGCCGAATCCCGTATTCTCATGGGAAGCGTCCGCATAAGTCTTCTTGATCACATTCATCACAGGTTTCACGTCCGGATGTGCCTGACAGGGATGTTCGCCCGCCATTCTTGCTTTCTCCGCGCGCTGGATATCCTTGGCCCGTCCCACGTACGCCGGGTCTTTCCTGGACAAAGCAAACTCTGCCAGCCCAAGCGGATTGGAACGATAGGAAGATGTCTCTCCGGACGGAATCAGCTCGTCCGTGGTCGTCACCGGATCGTGAATCTCAGATACAACGCGCAGTACCAGATTGTCCGGCAACGCTCCCATAGCCGGCCAGTCCTTGATGTTGGGGCCGAACTGAATCTCCACACTCTCATCTGCCACACCCTTGGAATCAAATACACGATTCTTGTAAATATTTGCGTCAAAATGATATTTATACTTTCCGATCTCACCGTCGAACTGCGTCGCCGGCGTCAGCATACCCTTGTTCGCTGCCGTCGCCGCGATGGAACGCGCATCCATAAGCGCCACGGAAGAAATCTGTCCGTTCTGCAGCTTAGACCCCTCCCTGTTGGGGAAGTTTCTCGTAGAATGACGGATACTGAACGCATTGTTCGCCGGCGTATCTCCCGCACCGAAGCAGGGACCGCAGAATGCCGTCTTAAGCACCGCACCAGTCTCTAAAATCGCCGCGGCACAACCGTTCTTAATTAACTCCATGTACACCGGCATGGAAGCAGGATATACGCTTAACGTAAA
>CAMWXF010000078.1 GCA_947178115.1 uncultured Lachnospiraceae bacterium | reverse complement strand
CCGATCGTTAAAAATACCTGAAAGATCTAAGTAACACCCAGTCCGAAGGCAATTAACTGATAAAATTTATCCTGCAACCGCATGGCTATATTCATGAACATAATAAAACAACTGATACAGATCAGAATCATGCACATGGAAAATGCAATGCCAAGCTCTTCCGCCACGGCCGAAAAAACGAAATCGACTTCCACAAAAGGAATGGAATCTGGCGTTCCCCGAAACAGCCCCAGGCCAAACCATCCGCCGCTGCTGATGGCAAAAAGCGACTGTGTGATCTGATACCCTGCATCATCAATACAGCTGAATGGATCTTTCCAAGCCTGCACACGCACCTGCACATGGCTGAAAAGCTGATAGGCTATCATTGCCGCACCGCAGCCTCCCGCGCTGCCAAGAAACAGATAAATCCAGTTCCCTGTAGCAATAAACACCATCATCACATAGACGATAAAGAAGATCAAGGCGCTGCCCAGATCCTTGGAAGCCACTAAAATAAGCACATGTGCACCGGCCACAACCGCTGTAAGTGCGACCCGGAGCAGATCATGAGATTCACAGAGCGCACTGGCAAGGAAAAAAACGAAAATAATCTTTACAAATTCCGATGGCTGGAACGTTACGCCAGCGATCGAGTAAGATATTTTGGAGCCATAGGTGGTTGAACCTAAGATCAGCACAATGCCGATCGCTACAATGCCCACCGCCGCGTACACCCAGGTGAGACTTTTCAGAAATTTCAGCTTATGAATGAAAAACGGAATCAGCATACCGATAATAATGGAAACCGTTACGATAAAAAACTGCTTGATCGCTTTTTCAAAAGAAAGTCTGCTGAGTATAATAAATCCTATACTGAGCAGCATACACATATTGTTAATGATCAGTCTGTTTCCGCCCGGATATATCATTCTGAACAGAACGATCGTCGCAAACAACAAAATCTGCTGCAAAACATAAAACAACAGATACTCCAGTTTTCCTGTCTCGAAACAGATGACAAGAAAGCATGAAAAATGCACCAGAAACATCAACAGATTCTGGCGGATATAACTGCCGCTTCGTTTCTCTTCATCCTGAAAGCGGAACACAAGAAAACACTCTAATGTATATAATGCAATAAATAATGTAATAAAATACTTTGAAAGCTCGGTGATATACAATTCCATAAAATACTATTCCACGCCTCTTTTTAAATGTCCCGTTGTGTAAGCTTCATAGGGGAAAGGTTCTCCTGCAAGTATCCGTCTGCAATCCTGCGCCGACTCTGTGGTAAAGTCATAGCGCCATATATCGGCACCGATCCGTTTCACCTCATTTTCCTGCATATGCAGGGAATAAGGTACCGAATTATAAATGATATTATAGCAGTGCAGACAGTTCGTCTCCACCGGAAAATCCGTCCCGTATCGATCCCTGATCCGCAGGTCGGAATGCGGCTTCCCGTGTCCGTCTGTATGACACCGCGCTGCTGTCTTCCTGATACAGTTAGCTGTCACCATCATAGGGATCGTTCCATATACGATCATGGCAGTGCGCAACCCCATCTCTTTTGCCGACCGGACAAGCTTTCCGGATTCTTTTCTGTTTAACTCATAAGGCAGCGTACATTCCTCCGTATAGTCTGCCCAGAATCGAAGACTTTCCGTGTTAAAAGAATATAATCCGGCATCGGGAATCAGCTCATAAGATTCCCCAAATGTTGCGGCATAAGCAAATCCCTCTATATTACGGACTAAAAAGCCGCTGATTAACGTGTCACACTTTCTGCGATCTCCCTGCCGGGAATGCAAGTCTGTGTCAGTCTCGTAGTTACAGCAATCCTTTTTGACCTGTTTGGTCAACTCTAGTAGATATTCTTCATCCCGTGCCCGCAGTACATAAGGAAGCGCCAAAGCATACTGCAGATCGCCGTGTGTGCGCAGATGCGATACCACTTTATCATGTTCCGTCATATAAAGATCACTGTCTATGTAAATGCGACGGCACGGAAATGTAACCGCCACAGCCAGTTGATCGCATGTGGATACCATAATATCAATCTTCCTGTTCGGCATATCCGACTCAGACTCTGAAGATCTTACGCAAGCATCATTTGCTGGTATGCCTCTGTCGGCCGTTTCTTCTTTACCCTCCGAAGCTTCCCGACTAACAGGCGCTGCCTCAGGCAGCGAATCCCGGCCGGCCGACATGCCCAGACTGATGATATACTGCCGTTCATAAGCTTCTATACCCTTTCGGCGCAGATCGTTTAGCGCGCTTACCGGAAGAAATACGTCTCCTTTGATCTCAATCTCGCAGGATGTCACTATCAGACAACAGTTCCCTGTTTTCAATAACTGTTTTTTAATATGATCAGGCTGCAGCGGCATCTTCTTCGCCGCTTCCGCCACTGCACCGTACACGGTGATAGAAAGCCCCTCTTCTGCCGGATTCACAGTATCGTCACACGGCATCGCTTCTTTGGTTTCGGAATTAAAGATCTGTAGACATACCGGTTCTCCGACAGCTAAGGTAACCGTCATTCTGACAGGATGCTTGTCCGGTTCTCTGATATATTTCGACGCAATCTGTTCAAGAAGCGCCTGATCGCTTCCCGCGTAGCTTGGCTTATGCAGGGTGATCATCTCCCTGCCGTTATGCCGTTCATAGTATCCCGTCTGTATCTCGCTACGGATGTACAGGCTTCGCAGCATATCCTGATCCTCTTTGGATACATGGTAACCGTCAGTACCATTTCTCTCATACAGATCTATATATTTGCGGTACAGAGCCGTGACCCCCGCCGCGTACTCCGGCTTTTTCATTCGTCCTTCTATTTTAAGTGAATCGATCCCTGCATCTATCAACTGCGGTAGAAATGAGATCGTGCACATATCCTTAAGGCTGAGGGGATATTCGATCCCTTTTATTCTCTCTTCTCCGTCACAGATCTGATACGGCAGTCTGCAAGGCTGTGCACATCTGCCCCTGTTGCCGCTTCGGCCGCCTAATATACTGCTGAAAAGACATTGTCCGGAATAACAATAGCACATCGCACCATGGACGAAACACTCTATCTCCAATCCGGTTTCATTCTTCATCCGCCGCACTTCATCAAGCGACAGTTCTCTTGCAGGCACAATACGCTCCACACCCAGCTTGCTAAGCATTGCCGCACCGTATAAGCCCGTCACGGTCATCTGTGTGCTGACATGCAGTGCCAAACCCGGAAAATACTCTCCAATATATCGCAACGCTCCCAGATCCTGTACGATTACCCCGTCCAGCCCTGCCTCATAGAACGGACACAGATAGGAATACAGCTCTGAAAATTCCGTATCTTTTATCAGCGTATTTACGGTAAGATATATTTTCCGCCCCATAAAATGGGCTGTGCGAATGGCGCGACAGATTTCCTCCCCGGTAAAATTCTGCGCATATGCTCTGGCGCCGAATTTCTCTCCGCCCAGATACACCGCGTCCGCTCCCGCATTTACAGCTCCGAGAAAAGCGTCATAATTTCCCGCAGGAGCCAATAATTCGACTGTTTTCTTCATATAATTTCTGCTTCCCGTTTTCCCTGTTACATGAAAAGCCCTGTAGATTTCTCTGACAGGGCTAGGCTTCCTATTTTTTCAGTTCTTTTAACTCTGTTTCCAACCGAATGATCTTCTTGGCGTTCTCATTGGTTTCACTCTGAAGCGCACGGACGCTTTTCTCCGTACTCTCCAATTTTATCTGAGATGCGATCAGTTCATGTTTCAAGTCATACATTTCCTTGTCTTTGCTCTGTAATTTTTCTTCCAGTTCGCTGATCTTCTCCTTCGCTTTAAAATAATCATCCGCTATATTAAGCTGCAGCAAAACATTCTGCGTATCGAGAGACTGTCTCTTAAAACTGTCAACCTTGTTATATTCCGCTACTTTATTGTTTATGTAAGAGGCAACCTTTTGTAAATACTCTTCGCTCTCATAACCGCTCAGTGTAAAAACCTTACCGGCGATGATTACCTCTGTATCTGTTTTCGTTGACATAGGACTTTCCTCCCATACAAAATATGCCACCCGACAAAATTATATAGTACAATATCTATTATATATAGCTTGTGTCGGAATTTCAACCATTTTTTTAGTGACAGGTGGAAATCGCTTTTTTCATTACATTTTTTTGCAAGTCTATGACATTAACTGTTATCAAAATCCCCTGTTTGGTCGATATAATGAATATAAAATAATACAGCAAGTCACAGACTTATAGAAAAAGGAAACGGATTTCCTGCTTTGTTCACGGATCGGACACTCTATAAGGATTAATATACTGCAGCTTTTTCACATATTGTCTGCAGATCTTCCGTATATCAGCGAACTCCGCAAGAGAAATCCACTTAAAATTATGTATCTGTTTCCTTTATATTCGGTTTACAACTTGGGGAAAGGCATGGTGCTAATATGAGTATGATGGTAGGAACACGCAATTCAGATGTCATCAAAATAGAAATGTATAATCGGGACGGCTCTTATGCGGGCACGATGACTGTTTCAAGCCCACGCAAGCGCGCTACTACCAATACGAAAAGTGTGTCCATGGCGAATAATAAGAAAAAGAAGAAGAAACTGCAATATAATTTTAAGCGGCTCTCCAATCAGATCATGCAGAGCAAGACATCAATTAACGCCAAGCAAATCACAACGAAAACAAAATTCCAGATCGCCGATCTGCGTATGAAACTGATCAGCGGTGATTATGATTATGTAGAAATTCACAATGCCCTTACCCATGCGGAGAAAATAGCCCGTGTTGCCAAGAAACGTTTAAAACACCTTCAGGAGGAAGAAAATCTTGAAAAAAACGGCGGCAAAGGTCTGACCGAGCCTGAAGAAATGCGAACGGAAAAAGATGAAGAAGATGAAATCATCGATACCACCGGCATGACTCAGGATGAACTAAAGCAGCTTGTACAGGAGATTCAGGAAGAACTGGAGAAAATCGAGGAAGAACTGGAAAAAACCATGGAAGATTCTCAGGATCTTATGGAAGAATTTGTTCAGGGAAGCAACCGACAGATGGATCCGAAGGATCTTGAATTGTTAAAAAAGAAACACCGTGCAGATGAGATTCGCGATATCATGAAAGCAGACATGGAATATCTCAAGGCTCTCTTTGATAAACTGGAAAAAGAAAAAAGCGCCGGTGTAAGCGGTTTCGGAGACAATTCTTCCGATTCCGGCGATTCTTCCGGAAACGCCTCCGGCGTATCACTGCAGATTGGCGGAATAGATATCCCTGTTTCAAACGTTGAAGCGCCGTTGGAAATCGCCGGTGCCACTGTAGATGTGATGGCGTAGTCCTTTAAGTGCTGGGCATTTCAAGCCCTAAATGATGATAAGTACGCTCCGTGACAACTCTGCCGCGGGGCGTTCTGTTTAAGAAGCCATTCTTGATCAGGTACGGTTCATAGACATCCTCGATCGTTCCCGCATCTTCCCCGATAGCCGCCGCCAACGTATCCAGCCCTACCGGTCCTCCTTTAAACTTATCGATCATCGTACACAGGATATTTCTGTCGATATGGTCTAATCCCATCTTGTCCACATCCATCAGATCAAGCGCAATATTAGCCACATCCAGCGTGATCACACCATCATACTTTACCTGGGCAAAATCCCGCACTCTCTTAAGAATACGATTGGCAAGCCTAGGCGTACCGCGGCTTCTTCTTGCCAGTTCCGTGGCGCCTTCCTCGTCGATTTTCACCCCAAGGATCACTGCAGAATGTTGAATAATCACCCGCAATTCTTCTACAGAATAAAATTCCAACCGGTGGATCACTCCGAACCTGTCCCGAAGCGGAGCCGTAAGAAGTCCCGCCCTGGTAGTCGCTCCTACTAGTGTAAAATGCGGCAGATCCAAGCGGATCGACCGTGCCGATGCTCCTTTGCCGATCATAATATCAATGGCATAATCCTCCATCGCAGGATATAATACCTCTTCTACCTGGCGATTCAGCCTGTGTATCTCATCCACAAACAGCAGATCGCCTTCCTGCAGATTATTCAGGATCGCTGCCATCTCGCCGGGCTTCTCGATGGCCGGACCGCTGGTCACTTTCATGTGAACTCCCATTTCATTGGCGATAATGCCCGCCAAAGTCGTCTTACCGAGTCCCGGAGGCCCGTAGAAAAGCACATGATCCAACGCGTCATGCCGCTGTTTTGCCGCCTCTATATAGATTTTAAGATTTTCCTTGATTTTAGATTGACCAATATAGTCATCTAATGTCTGAGGTCTAAGAGAACCTTCGATTTTAATATCTTCTTCTATTAAGTTTGTTTCAATCATTCTGCTGCTCATTTTATTCCTCATCATGCACGCTTAAAAAGCTGCTCTGTACATTCAGTTTCAAAACATGTGCTTTAAAGCGGATTTTAAAATACCCTCCACAGTGGACTCTTCCGTCACTTCCACTTTCTTTACGGCAGCCGTGGCATCGGATGCTGAATATCCGAGTGCGACTAACGCTTCGATCGCCTCTTTTTTCATAATATTGTCCTGACTGCCACCGCCCGGTAACACTCCTTCTGGGGACGTTGCCGGTTCCCCGAGTCCCCGCAGCGTATCCTCCAATGAAATCTTATCCCGTAAATCAAGAATCAATCGCTCTGCGGTTTTACTGCCTACGCCGGGAGCCTTAGCGATGGCTTTCGCATCCCCCGCCATAATCGCAAACCGCAAGGCATCCGCACTCATTACGGACAGAATCGCCAGCCCGCCCTTAGGTCCGATTCCGTTGACTGTGATCAATTTCTTGAAAATCTCCAGATCATCTCTCGTAAGAAACCCGTATAAGGAAAAGACATCTTCTCTTACAAGAGTGTATGTATAAATCTTTACTTCATTACCCAACGGCGGAAGCAGATCCGCCGTAGTTGTAGACACTTTCACATTATAGCCGATATTCCCGACTTCCACAACAATGTTATCCTCTGTAATTTCCTCCAATGTTCCTTTTAAATAGGCGTACATAATAAATCTCCCGTTTTAACTGTTTTTATCATATGACAGTTTTCCTTTCATACTTCTGCCACACGCTCATCATACCTTCGTCATAATATAATTGATATTTCATTATTGTCTATCGTCTATATCAGTATACTCTGTTATTCAAGCGATATAGATATGGCAAAAGTTCCATCGCTATAAATCCCAATACAGCTCCCGTCACCGTACCTGCCACAATCAGAAAGGGTATGTAATATCCCACATAAACCGTTTCCACCACCAGCATCGCAACTATGATCTGTCCGATATTATGAAAGACACCTCCCAGAACGCTCACTCCGATCATAGAAAAGCACTTAAGCCGCCTGCCGAGAAGCATCGCCGCGAAACTGCATACTGCACCGGCCAGCGAATATAATATCGTATACAGATTACTGAATAGAAATCCGGACAATAT
>CAMWXF010000077.1 GCA_947178115.1 uncultured Lachnospiraceae bacterium | reverse complement strand
GTCGTCACCGCCGGTCAGTTCTCTGTCAAAGCGGGAATGAGGTGCCACATAGACTTCGCATCCGATGATGGGATTGATACCTGCGGCAGTCGCCTCTTTATAGAAATCAATGACGCCGTACATGACACCATGATCCGTGATGGCGGCACTGTCCATACCCAGCTCTTTGACGCGCTTGACATATTCTTTGATTTTATTGGAGCCATCCAGCAGACTGTACTCTGTGTGGACGTGTAAATGTGCAAATGCCATGTGTGGGGACCTCTCTTTACATTACTGTTTCCATTTTATCACAAAGAACTTATGGCGCAAAGAAGTGTTTCATTACTTTTCACATTCTGCGAACTACAGCATTTTTTAAAAATGCACGCATAAAAGAACACTTACATATAAAAAGAAGATACTGCCTAAGCAATATCCCCTTTTTCATTTTTACATATTTCTCATCTATTTTGAAATTCTTACAGATACTTCTTCAGCACATCCACCTTGTCAAGCCTCTCCCAAGGTAAATCTAGATCATTACGTCCAAAATGTCCGTAAGCCGCTGTCTGCTTGTAGATCGGGCGGCGAAGGTCAAGCATCTTGATGATTCCCGCCGGACGAAGGTCGAAGTTCTCACGAACGATGTCTACCAGTTTCTCATCAGATACCTTACCTGTACCAAAAGCATCTACCATGATGGAAGTAGGCTGTGCAACACCGATCGCATAGGACAACTGAATCTCGCACTTGTCTGCAAGTCCTGCTGCTACGATATTCTTAGCCACATAACGTGCTGCGTAAGCCGCGGAACGGTCAACCTTCGTGCAGTCCTTACCGGAGAAAGCGCCGCCGCCGTGACGCGCATAACCGCCATATGTATCTACGATGATCTTACGGCCTGTCAGACCTGCATCACCGTGAGGTCCGCCGATTACGAAACGTCCTGTCGGATTGATAAAGAACTTGGTATTGTCATCAATCAGTTCCTTCGGAAGGATCGGATCAAA
The DNA here is from genome assembly GCA_947178115.1 of uncultured Lachnospiraceae bacterium. GTDB lineage: Bacteria > Bacillota > Clostridia > Lachnospirales > Lachnospiraceae > UBA3282. The sequence goes on along the minus strand of CAMWXF010000077.1, from coordinate 6,451 downwards.
TACATATTTCTTGATATCCTCATGGATCTGCTCCTGGGTCACATCGGCATCATGCTGCGTGGATAATACAACCGCTTCCAGTCTTACCGGCTTGCCCGCCTCGTCATACTCTACGGACACCTGGCTCTTGCCGTCCGGTCTTAAATAAGTAAGAGTGCCGTCCTTACGCACCTTCGTAAGCTGTAATGCCAGTTTATGTGCAAGAGAGATGGGGTAAGGCATGTACTCCTCCGTCTCGTTCGTAGCATATCCGAACATCATACCCTGATCGCCCGCGCCGATGGCCTCGATCTCGGCATCGGACATCTTATTTTCTTTTGCTTCCAGAGCCTTGTCCACACCCATTGCGATATCGGAGGACTGCTCATCGATCGCTACCAGCACGGCACAGGTGTTGCCGTCAAATCCGTATTCGGACTTGGTATAACCGATTTCTTTAACGGTTTCACGTACGATTTTCTGCATATCAACGTATGCATTCGTAGTGATCTCTCCGGTTACCAGCACGAATCCCGTGCAGACTGCAGTCTCGCAGGCAACACGGCTCATCGGATCTTTCGCCATGCACGCATCCAGGATGGCATCGGAAATGGCATCGCAGACTTTGTCGGGATGTCCTTCTGTTACTGATTCTGAGGTAAATAATCTCTTTTCCATGTTTATTCTCCTTTGCTTAGGTTTTTGTGAATTGCCGAATAAGCAGACTTGGAATGTTCCATTGCTTATTCGCGCAAAAAATCCGCTTATCTAAATAAGCGGACCTGACAGTCGATAATCAAATCCTCTTATTGTTCGAGCTGCCATATGACAGTATTTTCGCTCAGGTTGGCACCTTCCTTCGCAGGGGTTGCCGTGGCTTCACAGATCCTATGTATCTCCACCACTCTGAATAAGAGAAAACATCACAATATGGAATTTTCATATCTGTACATAACATACACCCATACAGAGCATATGTCAAGTAGTTAGCCGACTTTCAGCTTAAACTTCTGCATATCCCTCTGAGTCTCGACCTTTTCAATCTGCGCGCCCAGTCCCTGCAGCTTCAGATGGAAATCCTCGTAGCCGCGCTCGATATACTTAATCTCATCTATGGTCGTGATCCCTTCTGCCGCCAGTGCCGCAATCACAAGCGCCGCACCTGCCCTCAGATCCGGAGCCGTAATACTTGCACCGGTATATTGCTTGACACCGTCAATGATCGCCGTATTACCTTCGACTTTGATATTAGCTCCCATACGGGTCAGCTCATCTACATATTTGAATCTGTTCTCAAATATACTCTCCGTAACGATACTTGTCCCACCGGATAATCCCAGTGTCACTGTAATCTGTGGCTGCATATCCGTCGGAAAGCCGGGATAAGGCAATGTCTTCACATGCGTATGCCCAAGCGGTTTCGACGCCACCACGCGGACCGCATCGTCAGACTCCTCCACTTCGCAGCCGATCTCTAACAGCTTGGCGCTAATCGACTCCAAATGCTTCGGAATCACATTTTTCACCGTCACATCGCCCTTAGTCACCGCTGCCGCAAACATGAAAGTTCCCGCCTCAATCTGATCGGGAATGATGACATACTCAGTACCGTGCAGCTTCTCCACGCCCCTGATCCTGATCACATCCGTACCGGCGCCCTTAATATTCGCGCCCATACTGTTCAGGAAATTGGCAAGATCCACCACATGCGGTTCTTTCGCCGCATTTTCGATTACAGTCTGCCCCTGCGCCATAACGGCCGCCATCATCACATTCATGGTCGCGCCTACCGTCACGACATCCATATAGACATGATTGCCGACTAATTTCTCCGTCTCTGTGATGATCAGACCATGTTCGATCCTCACATTGGCTCCCAGCGCACGGAAGCCTTTGATATGCTGATCGATCGGCCGAAGCCCGATGTTACAGCCGCCCGGAAGGGCAACCTCCGCTTTCTTGTATTTACCGAGCAGTGCACCTAACAGATAGTAAGATGCCCTGATCTTCTTAATATAATCATCTTCAATCACAAGATCATTGATCTGTGACGCATTAATCTTAACCGTATGCCGGTCCGGTCTGGTTACAATCACACCGATGCTCTCCATCGCCTGTATCAGCACGTTGGTGTCCCTGACATCCGGCACGTTCTCTATCACCACGGTTTCATCCGTCATAACAGCCGCAGCAAGAATAGCCAGCGCCGCATTCTTGGCACCGCCGATCTCCACTTCGCCGACTAACGGATTTCCACCTTTAATCGCATATTGTTCCATAATTGTCCCCTGTATATTAAACGAAATAAAATCATAGCAAAAATTGAGTTTCGCGAGGTTACGAGATTATGAGTATTCCAATGAGATACTACGTATCTTGAAAAACTTGTCGCGAACTCGAAATACGTCAAAGAATTTCCTAAAATAATAAAAGTCTAAATAATAAAAACCTAAACAATTAAATAACAGTATACCATATTTTACATATTTGTAAACGGGAACCTTTGTTTGCCATCGCCATTCGTTATCATCGATCCGCGCCATAGATCCCTGCGGAGTGTAAGCCCCACCTTAATTAAGGTAATTCAGCGGATTCACCTGGCTGCCATTGATCAATATTTCAAAGTGCACATGGGGACCCGTACTCACGCCGGTATTACCGCTCAGCGCAATCTTCTGTCCCTGGCTGACAGTCTGTCCCTGTGATACCAATACCTTGCTTAAGTGACCGTATCTGGTCTGCCTGCCATCTGCGTGATTAATATATACCACATAGCCGTATCCTCTGCCCCATCCCGCTTTCACAACGGTTCCCGCAGAAGATGCCATGACTGCCGTACCTACAGGCGTAGCCCAGTCTATTCCCTTATGATTACTGCTCGCCCCTCTCGTAGGTGCCCTGCGCCTGCCGAAGCCGGAGGTCTGACGTCCGCCGGAAATCGGTTTGATGTAAGTCGGCGGAATCTTCGTTCCCCGTTCCACGATCTTCGGGACCGCTTCATAAGTGATCTCTTCTTTTAAAATATCCCTGACTACTTCCTCTTTATTACGGTAAGAGACATTCGCTACAACTTTACGATGCCCTGCGGAAGGCTCCTGCAGAGTCTTCGTCTGCGTTGTGTACCAGTCATCGTTATCTACATATATAATATCCGCCTCATAATCTTCCTCATAGTATACTTCTTCCGTACGTTCCACCGAAAGTTCCGGCTCCGGCACGGTGACGATCAGCTCGTCCCCCACGCGGATCATGGAATTTTCATTCTCTATCGTCTCGTTCATCGCAATGAGATCCGCTAACGGAATTTCATTCTTCTCCGCAATCTGAGACAGAGTATCTCCGGAAACCACCTCGTAGATCTGTTCCTTCTCCTGCTCTTTCGTCACTTCTTCTATCGCCTGACTTAAAGAAGTGATCTCATCATCCTGCAGATAAGACTCCACTACCTCCACCGTATCACCAAATTGTAAAGACTTAAGCCCGAGCTCATAATCGGAGAAATCTTTTTCCACTGCCGGCTCAACATCCGCAAACATCGCATCCAGCTCTGCATTGATTCCCACGCTGGTCATGACTTCCTCCGCGGCCTTCTCCTCTTCCTTCTGCTCGCTGGCGGAATAGATCTGCGTCGTCAGAACATTAAGTTCTCTGTTACCGTCGAGCACCAGATCCACATAATATTCACTTTCGCTGTCATATTTGTTGATCGAGGCCTGCAACAGCGCCAACACTTCCTCCGTGCTGGATAAGTTGACGGTGTATTCGTTAATCTTGACCGTATAAGAACGATTCAGCGTCTCCTTAACGCTGTTCTTCAACACGGATGTCATATTTATAGTTATGACACTCGTGTCATCAATAGCGCCCCAAAGCACCTCCTGTCCCTCATAACTCATCTCACTGTCTGCAAGCACTAATTCATCACTCGTTCCCGCAAGTCTCTTGCGCGCTGCGATCAGACAGTCCTCCGCCTGCCCCGGATCGCCCACGATCCCTACCTGCGTGCCGTTTAAATACACCGTAAAGATATTGTCGCCCGTGCTTTCTAATTTCTGATAACTCGGAAAAAAGAGTGCAGCGACAACAATTGCAAGTACCGCAACCTTAATATATGCAATTTTCATCTTTTTATAATATCTGCTGAACTTTTTCATCATCTTTATTTTAAAACCATTTATCTGTATGCCGGTTGGTATGTTTTGGTAACTTCCGTTTGCACCGGGCATTGGTTATATCCGAACAATAACTCCTTTGTAACAAAAACGTAACATTTTATATTCTAGCAGTATTTCCACAAAAAGTAAAGTGATGTATAATTCGGGTATGGATAAAATAATTTTTCACATAGACGTCAACTCCGCTTACCTAAGCTGGAGCGCTCTGGAAAAACTGCATAACGGCGATTCTGTCGATCTGCGCACGATCCCTTCCATCATCGGCGGCGACATGGCAAAACGTCACGGCGTGGTGCTGGCAAAATCCATACCCGCCAAATCCTACGGTATCGTTACAGGTGAACCCATCGTCAATGCCATGCGTAAATGCCCCGGTCTGACGCTGGAGCCCCCGGATCACAAACTGTACGATCGCAGGAGCCGGGAATTGATGGAACTTCTGTCCAGCTTCTGTCCGGATATCGAGCAGGTCAGTGTGGACGAGTGCTACATGGACTATACCCCTATACGCAGACAGTATCCGTCTCCGGAAGCCGCTGCCCATCTGATCAAAGACCGTGTCGAACAAGAATTGGGATTCACCGTCAATGTGGGGATCTCCGATCGGAAAGTCCTCGCAAAGATGGCATCCGATTTCCGCAAACCCAATCTGGTACACACGTTATACTCCCATGAGATACAGGAAAAGATGTGGCCTCTCCCTGTATCCTCCCTGTTTATGTGCGGTCATTCCAGCGTGGAGTCGCTGCGCAAATTAGAGATACTGACCATCGGCGACCTGGCCCGTACCGACCGTTCCATTGTGAAAGCGCATCTGAAAAGCCATGGTACACTTCTATGGGAATATGCCAACGGAATCGACGCAGCTGAGGTAGTTACCACCCACGCAGATGCCAAGGGGATCGGCAACTCCACCACGTTAAGTCAGGATGCCGAAGATACACAGACGGCTCACAGAGTCCTTCTGTCTCTGGCGGAATCCGTCTCCGGCAGGCTGCGCGCTTCCGACCAGTCCGCCGGTATGATCAGCACAGAGATCAAATATAACACTTTTAAGAAGGTCTCCCATCAGACCACCCTGCTTACCCCGACCAACCACACAGACACGATCTATCGGACTGCCTGTGACCTTTTTGATGAGATCTGGGACGGCACGCCGGTGCGGCTTCTGGGTATCCGCTCCTCCAAGCTGGTCTCCTGCACGGAGCCGGTGCAGATGTCTCTCTTTGACCTGCCGCAATCCTCGCAGACGTCCGTCTCCCGCACAGAGCCTTCTTCCAAGAAAAAAGAGCAGCTTGATGCCGCTCTGGATTCTATCCGAAAACGTTATGGTGCGGATTCGATCGTCCGCGGCAGCCTGTTGCAGGACCGCCCTCCCCGTCAGCACTAAAGCCGGCTTCTATCGCCTCCTGTTATCACGGCTGGCCGTACTGTTCCGATGCTTTTGCTTTGTCTTGTCCTTTTTTACACTGTAACCGAATGAACCGATTTCTTGCCCTACCCCCAGATACCTGCCGTGGGAATAGACTAACGGCTTTGCGTCGTTTAACAGAAATCTGCCGCTCTCATCCATATACTGTTCGTCCACATGAACCGCAAGAACCTCAGCCAGAAACATATGATGGGTTCCCAGCTCAAGCTTCTGCGTCACACGGCACTCTATATTCACCGGGCTCTCCGACACCATAGGTGCCTGCACGTGCGCGCCCATGATCTGCGTCAATCCCGTCTCTTTCCACTTATCTACATCCCTGCCGCTCTTAACACCACAGTAATCCGTTGCATAAGCAAGTGATTCCGTCGTCAGATTGATCACATATTCTCCCGTCTCCTCTATCATATGGTACGAATAGCGTTCCGGTCTGACGGATATAGACACCATAGGCGGATCGGAACAGATCGTCCCCGTCCATGCCACGGTAAATAGATTGGATCTGCCTGCGCGGTCAGAGACACTGACTAAAACTGCCGGCAGCGGATAGAGCATATTTCCCGCTTTCCATGTTTGTCTGCTCATCGTAAACACTCCGTTTCCCGTAACCGTATCTCTACATCGGAATCACAATGGCAAACAATTTGATCAAAATATCCGCGATCACTCCAATCAGGATCAAAACAGCGATCGGCAGCACCGCTCTGCTTCCCCGGTTATCGATCTGGCTTTTCTTCAATTCCTCCGTCTGCTTGCTCAGTTCCTCCGCCACAGCCGCCTGCACATTACGGTATACTTTGACGTTCTCCCGATGCAGGAAGTCGTCCGACTGTTTGAATTTCTCTTCCAAAAGCTCTCTGATCTG
>CAMWXF010000076.1 GCA_947178115.1 uncultured Lachnospiraceae bacterium | reverse complement strand
CCTTTGGCTATGAGCTGGATGCCACGAAATTGTCTGAAGAAGAGAAAGCAAAGGTACGGCAGCAGATCAGTAAGTTCAAAGAGTATTATGATTTAATTCAGTATGGTGAATATTACCGGTTACAGGCACCTTCGGATAAGCAGTGTACCGTATGGGAAATGGCGGACGAGAAAGGCAGGGAAGCTTTGGTAAGCGCCGTATATCATCATGTGGAAGCAAATGCGGCTCCGGTTATTGTCAAAGTGCAGGGATTAGATGCGGAAGCATATTATCAGATGCATTTGAATATGGAGGGTATGGCCGGTTTACCGGAGCAGGCAAGGGAATGGTTTGTAAGTTGTTTGCCTTACGGATATAAAGACGGAGAAAAGATTTCCGGAGCGGCATTACAACAGTGCGGACTGGTAATTCCCGAAGCGTTACAGGAGTTTCAGGCGTGGCAGATTCACATTATTGCAATCTAAAAGGAGATATGACATGAGTGTCATAGTATGTACGTTACTTGCAGCAGCGGTGTTTGCCGCGGATCTGCTGATCAAGAACCATATAGAGAAAAACGGCAGGGAAGGAGCGGAGGAGCCTGTCTGCGGAGGCAGGCTTCTGATCCGTAAGTACCATAACAAGGGTGCCTTTCTGGATATGGGACAGCGTAGGCGGGGGATCGTGGCAGTTTTGTCGCTGCTGCTGACGCTTAGCGCGACCGTGTTGTTTCTTCTGACGTTTACTTATCGGGGAAACGGACTGCTGCGGGCAGGACTGGCACTTCTGCTGGGCGGCGCGTACAGCAATACTTATGACCGCCTCGTCCGTAAGTATGTAGTGGATTATGTGAGTTTTCCGGTAAAAAATCAAAAAATCAGAAATATTGTATTCAATATTTCTGATTTCTGTATCATGATCGGTGCGCTTCTTATGGTACTCGGAAGCGTAGAAAGATAAAAAGTGCACCGAGTTTGCGGAGCAAATCTCGCAAACGAGCTTTGCTCGTTTTTTTTACGCTGTGATAACCGTGCCGCTTTTCCCTTTGATCGCGTCTGCTACGTCCGTGATGGAGGTGATCAGCACGCTGCCGGAAGGACATTTTGCCAGATAGTCAATGGCAGCTTCAATCTTGGGAAGCATGGTACCTTCTTCGAACTCTTCGCGGGCGATCAGTTCTTTGGCTTCGGCGGTAGTCAGTGCATCTAAAGCTTCCTGTTTCGGTGTACCGAAACTCTTATATACACAAGGAACGCCGGTTAGGATAATCAGCATGTCGGCATGCAGATCGGCCGCCAGTTTACCGGCGATAGAGTCTTTTTCAATCACGGCGGAGGCACCTTTCAGTGCATGGCTCTGTTCGATTACGGGTATACCGCCGCCGCCGCAGGCGATGACGACCTGACCTGCATCCGCAAGGGTGCGGATGGCATCGATCTCTACAATATCAATAGGCTTGGGAGCGGCGACTACGCGGAGAAATCCTTTCCCAGGCTCCTCTTTTACAAAATTCCCCTTCTTGATTTCAATCTCGGCATCTTCGGCAGACATGTAACGTCCGATCGTCTTTGTGGGTTCATAGAACGCTTCGTCATAAGGATCTACCGTTACCTGTGTCAGAATCGTGCTGACAGCTTTCGAGATGCCGCGGCTGAGCAGTTCCGCCCGCAGAGCATTCTGGATATCATAACCCACATACCCCTGACTCATGGCGGAGCACACACACATGGGAGCGGGTGTGTAATCAATATAGATGCGGCGCAGTTCCGTCATGGCCTTATGGATCATGCTGACCTGCGGACCGTTACTGTGAGTGATGGTAAGCTGATAGTCGGCTTCCACAAGATCTGCCAGTGCTTTGGCGGTAACTTTTACGGCGTCCCATTGTTCCAATATTGTATAACCAAGCGCCTCGTGTCCGAGTGATACGACTGCCCTTTTTCTACTCATACGATTCTGTTTCCTCCGATCTCATGTTATGAAAACAGTATACCAAAAAGCATACATTTTGTATAGGAAAGATTTTGTATGCATAGATGATGTATTTGTCAAAAAGAAAAACGAATAAACTACATAAATAAACGAAAATATTTCAACAAATGTACTGTAAAATGAACGAAAAAAACCGAAAAATTTATGCATAATTAATAAAAATCGTTTGACATTGTATGAGGGGACGGGTATAATAGTATACAACTTGTTTCGAGGGAAGGGCGTGAAAACATGGAGTATGCACAGATATTACAGAATATGTCATTGGAAGAGATTCGGGCAGTAGTCGAAATACTACAGAAATCGTCAGATTCTTATATTTATGTATTTGATTTAGATACGGATACATATATGATGACGAGCAGGATGCAGATGCGGTTTCCCTTCGAGGAAGATGTTGTCGAGAATGCTACATCTTCGATACAGAAAGTAATATATCCCTCTGACTATAATAAAGTGAAAGAAGATATTGTGCGATGCGTCTCCGGAGAGCAGGAGTTCCATGCCATGGAATACCGCTGGCTGGATCGGGATAACCGGATTGTCTGGATCAGCTGCAAAGGCACGGTGATCAGGGGTGCCGGCGGGCACAGACTGTTGGTCGGAAGAGTGACAGAGCTTGGTAAAGAGGCGAAAGCGGACAATATTACGGGACTGCGCAGGGAGATCAGATTCCAGTATGATGCGGAGGAGATTCTGCGTGACCGACCGGAGACGATCAGATACATGATGCGGATCGGCATCGACAATTTTAAAGAGATCAACGAGAAGGAAGGCCCGGAAGCGGGGGACAATGTGCTGCGGGAGCTTGCGGATTGTATCGTGGCGGTAGTAGACCCGAAGGTGGATGTCTATCGTCTGATGGCGGACGAGTTTATTATAGTGGATGCCTTTTCGAGCACAGCGGTGGATGTACAGGCAATTTATAATGAAATCAGGAACAACGTGGCAGAGACGGTACGGAAAAAGGAATACAGCTGCTTTTATACGGTATCTGCCGGCGTGATACAGGACGGATTCGAGAGCAGGAGCGCGGAGGAGATCCTGAAATTGACGGAGTTTGCTGAATCAGGCGAAGCGCAACGGCAAAAATCAGATGGCACTGTTTGACCGTGAGGTTTATGACGGATATCTGCGCAGGCTGAATATCCGTAAACTGATGAGACAGGATATAAACGACAATTTCAAAGGGTTTCAGGTGTTCTTCCAACCGATTATTTCGACGAAAGACTATACGCTGATCGGAGCGGAGGCATTGCTCAGGTGGGGATGCGAGCAGTACGGCAATGTATCTCCCGCGGTGTTCATTCCGATTCTGGAGGAGAGCGGATTAATCATTCCGGTCGGAAAGTATGTTATGTGGCAGGCGGCCCGGACATGTCGGAAATGGAGGGAGGTCATTCCGCACTTTCATGTCAATGTGAATCTGTCTTATGTTCAGATGCACAAGAGCGATCTGATCGAGGATGTGGAGAAATGTATCAAAGAAGTAGGTATTCCGCCGGAGAGTCTGGTGCTGGAGCTGACCGAGAGCGGCTATATCGAGACTGACAGCAGGATCAAGAGCCTGTTTAAAGATCTGAAGGAGAAAAACATTGATTTGGCGCTGGATGATTTCGGAACAGGTTATTCCAATATGCGTTATCTGAAGGAGATACAAGCGACTACGGTCAAGATCGACAGAAGTTTTGTCGTGCAGGCACTTAAGAATGATCATGACTATAATATTATCAATCATATTATAGACATGGTGCACAGCCTGGGATTTTCCGTATGTATGGAAGGCATAGAGGAAGAAGATGAGCTGAACAAGATGATGGAGACGAAGCCGGATATGATACAGGGATATTTCTTCGGAAAGCCCGCTCCTGTCGACCAGTTTGAGGAGCAGTTCCTGCATACTACAAGTTTTCTTTGATCCGGATATCAATGTCCACGTAATCATTGCAGACGGCGGGAAGTTCGCCGATGGTCAGATAAGTAAACAGAATAGCAAGGGGCTTAGAACCCTGTAAGAAGGGCTGTTGGCAGGTAGCTGCAATCAGTCCTTTTTCTATATATTATTACGAAAAATTTTATTGTCTTGATTTTGTATGTGGCAAAGATTATCATGAAATTAATAGGTAGCGTGCACGTGCACGGTCGAAGCGCGTGGGATAAATTCGTGGGCTGAGCAAGAATGGAGGGTTACCATGTTATATATTGGCGTAGACTTAGGGACCAGTGCCGTGAAACTTCTGCTGATGGAGGGAAACGGTAAGATCGTAAATATTGTATCAAAGGAATATCCGCTCTATTTCCCGCATCCGGGTTGGTCGGAACAGAAGCCGGAGGATTGGTATGAGCAGAGCATGGAAGGAATCAAAGAATTGATTGCCGGTGTGGACAGAAGTCAGATTGCGGGAATCAGTTTCGGCGGACAGATGCATGGACTTGTCATTCTGGACGAAAATGATGAAGTAATCCGGCCTGCCATCCTGTGGAATGATGGGAGAACTACGGAGGAATGCAATTATCTGAATCAGGTGATTGGCAAGGACAAATTGTCTGCTTATACAGCAAATATATCTTTTACGGGATTTACCGCGCCGAAGGTACTCTGGGTGAAAAATAAGGAGCCGGAGAATTTTGCCAGAATCAGGAAGATTATGCTTCCCAAGGATTATATAGCCTATAAACTTACGGGAGTTCACTGCACCGATGTGTCAGATGCGTCCGGTATGCTCCTGTTCGATGTGAAGAACCGCTGCTGGTCTAAGGAGATGTGCGAGATCTGCGGGGTAAAGGAAGAGCAGCTTGCGAAAGTGTATGAGAGCTATGAGACGGTGGGAACGGTACTGCCCGAAATTGCGGAAAAACTGGGTATTCCGGCTACAGTAAAAGTGGCGGCCGGAGGCGGTGACAATGCGGCGGCAGCCGTGGGAACCGGTACTGTGGGTGACGGTATGTGTAATATTTCGCTGGGCACCAGCGGCACGATCTTTATTTCTTCCGGAAAGTTCGGCGTGGATAAGTATAATGCGCTTCATGCTTTTGCCCACGCGGACGGACATTATCATCTGATGGGATGCATGTTAAGTGCAGCCTCCTGTAATAAATGGTGGATGGACGAAATCATCGGCACCACGGATTATGCGGCGGAGCAGAAAGCGATAACCGACGATAAGTTGGGCGAGAATCATGTGTATTTCCTGCCTTACCTGATGGGAGAGCGTTCTCCTCACAATGATCCTAACGCACGGGGCACTTTTATCGGCATGACGATGGATACCACCAGAGCGGACATGACACAGGCGGTACTGGAAGGTGTGGCTTACGCCCTGCGGGACTCTCTGGAAGTGGCGAAGTCTCTGGGGATTAAGATAGAGCGGACGAAGATCTGCGGCGGCGGTGCCAAGAGCCCGCTGTGGAAAAAGATGATCGCCAACATTATGAATCTGAAGGTGGATGTGATCGAGAGCGAGGAGGGGCCCGCTATGGGCGGCGCGATGCTCGCAGCGGTTGCCTGCGGTGAGTATGCAAGCGTGGAAGAAGCTGCGGCGAAGATCGTCAAAGTAGTGGATACGGTAGAGCCTGCGCCTGAACTTGTGGAGAAGTATGAGGCGCGGTATCAGAAATTCAAGAAGATCTATCCGGCGTGTAAGGAACTGTTCGGCGCTATCATGTAAAAGCCGCAACGATTCACTGAAACAGCAGAACTATTGTAATGAAACCGGGCAACCCGGATAAAGGAGGAAAATAATATGAACAATTTACCCAAAGTAAAAATTGGTATCGTAGCCGTAAGCCGCGACTGCTTCCCGGCATCTCTGGCAGTAGGCAGAAGAAAAGCTCTTGTGGAGGCATACAAGGCAAAATATGATGCGGCGGACATCTATGAGTGCCCGGTCTGCATTATCGAGAGTGAGATCGACATGGTGAACGCCCTCAAGGATATTAAAGATAACGGGTGTAATGCTCTGTGTGTATATCTGGGCAATTTCGGGCCGGAGATTTCGGAGACATTGCTGGCGAAGCACTTTGAAGGACCTAAGATGTTTGTGGCGGCTGCAGAGGAATCTCAGGAAGACTTGATTCAGGGACGCGGCGACGCATACTGCGGTATGCTAAATGCAAGTTATAATTTAAAACTGCGTAATGTGAGAGCGTATATTCCGGAATATCCTGTAGGCGATGCAGAGGACTGTGCGGATATGATCCATGAGTTTGTTCCGATCGCGCGTGCTGTTGCGGCACTTGCAAGCTTGAAGATCATTTCCTTCGGCCCCAGACCGCTTAATTTCCTGGCTTGTAATGCACCGATCAAGCAGCTTTATAATCTGGGCATTGAGATTGAAGAGAACTCTGAGCTGGATCTGTTTGAGGCATTTAATAAACATGAAAATGATCCGAGAATCCCTGATGTGGTAAAAGATATGGAAGCGGAGCTCGGCGATGGCAACAATAAGCCTACCATTCTGCCGAAGCTGGCGCAGTACGAGCTGACGCTTTTAGACTGGATCGAGGAACACAAGGGGTACCGTGAATATGTGGCGATTGCCGGGAAATGCTGGCCTGCATTCCAGACACAGTTCGGATTCGTGCCCTGCTATGTGAACAGCCGCTTGGCGGGAAGAGGCATTCCGGTATCCTGTGAGGTGGATATCTACGGCTGCTTAAGTGAGTTTATCGGCGAGGCGGTCAGCGATGATATCGTAACGCTTCTGGATATCAATAACTCCGTACCGAAGGATATGTATAAAGAATCTATCGAAGGTAAGTTTGATTATAAATTCACCGATACTTTCATGGGATTCCACTGTGGTAATACCTGTTCCAAGAAGCTGTCCAAGTGCAGTATGGAATATCAGATGATCATGGCGAGAACACTTCCGGAAGAAGTAACACAGGGCACGCTGGAGGGTGATATCGTTCCCGGAGATATCACATTCTATCGTCTGCAGAGCACGGCCGACAATATCCTGCGGGCTTATGTGGCAGAAGGCGAGGTTCTGCCGGTAGCTACCAGATCATTCGGCGGTATCGGTGTATTCGCGATTCCGGAGATGGGAAGATTCTACCGTCACGTGCTGATCGAGAAGAATTATCCTCATCACGGTGCGGTTGCGTTCGGTCACTATGGCAAAGCATTGTTTGAGGTATTCAAGTATATCGGTGTGGATGTGAGTGAGATCGGTTATAATCAGCCGAAGAACATCCCCTATCCGACCGAGAACCCGTTCGCATAATTAACAGGCCATCATAAAATAAAACTGCCGCTTCACGAAAATGTATTCGTTGAAGCGGCAGTTTTATTTTATGCTATATTCGAGTCCGCGAAGCGGATCTCGCAAAGTTAATTTGCAAAGCAAATTTACTTTTGGTCACATGGTCGTATCTAATACAGAACCGGTGCTTGCGGCATTATAGCTGCCCTGACTCGTGTAGGTCTGATTATTCAGGGATTCACCCTGCGTAGCATAGCGATAGATCTGGTTGACACGATCTGTCATCTTCTCTGCAAAAGAATA
>CAMWXF010000075.1 GCA_947178115.1 uncultured Lachnospiraceae bacterium | reverse complement strand
TTGTTTTTGTGTTTGAGATGTGACAAAATATGATTTGCAAACTCTAACCACAGGTTATAGTTTTATATCATTATATATAGCAGGAGCACTACATCAATGAGTCAGTACATGTCCATCGGAAAAGTTTCAAAGCAGAAAAATGTCAGTATCAAATCCCTTCGATATTATGATCAGATCGGCATCCTAAAACCGGCATTTGTCAACACGGAGACCAACTACCGGTATTATACGCAGGAGCAGCTCTATCTGCTGGATGCCATCACAGTCTGTATCAAACTGGGAATTCCGTTAAAAGATCTGAATCATTATGTGGACCACAACTCCATCAATCTACAGAAGCTCCTGTATGACGGCAAGATTCTCGCCGAGCAGAAGATCATGGACATACATAACTGTCTGGGCACCTTGCAGGCGACACTCCAGAACATGGGCAGTTCCGTCACCGGTATGGCTAAGATTCCCGAAAGCAAAAGCGGTATCCTGCTGCCGGACGGATTCTATCACAGCAGTGTGGAACAACGCACGCTGCTCACGGTCCCCCTCGACGAGATGGACACCCCCAAGTACTACGGCCAGCATATTCTGCGGCTGTTTGTCACCGCACAGCAGCAAGGTCTCGCGGCTTCCTATCCGTCCGGTGTCCTGCATGAATATACGGGCGGCTGCTATCGCCGCCACATGTTCCTGACACTCTCCGGCAGTACGGAAGAACAGAACGGAATCCGCACATTGTCCGCCGGCAGCTATGCCTGCCGTAGAATCTCTACTCACATGTCAGACTTTGATTCTGTAAGAGCGGAAATGAAGGAAGTGCTAAAAGGCGATGATTTCTGTATCATAGAGACTGATACCTTGTCCGAGGAGAATAAGAAAGACGGATATCCTTTTGAACTGGAATATTGCATAGCGCGGGGTTAATCCCGCTTCAACTGATACAATATCTCTTCAAAGCATACGCCGTCGGGTTTCGGAACTTCCTGTTCCTCCGTGCGCAGTATGCATTTCTTGACGAATCCCGATGCCTTGCGGACGGACTTGTGGAAAGGCACACCGTTCACACCGTCCGCCGCGATAACGGAAGAGAACACATCTCCTGTGCCGGAACGCTCCGTGCCCACCTTATGGGTACGAATGATCTGCGGTTCCGCTCCCCGCTCATATACATAATTGGCAATAAATTCGCCCTGCGGGATTCCCGTAATCACCACTCTGTCCGGCCCCATAGCCGCGATCTGCTCCGCCATGGCGCGTAACTCTTTCTTGCGCCACACACCATCCCGATACGGCATATCCGCCAATCTGCATGCCTCTGTCAGATTCGGTGTCGTAATATGTGCCTGTCCGATCAATTCCCGCATTTGAATGCATAACTCTTCTGTATAGGTAGAGTATAGCCTTCCATGATCGCCCATAACAGGGTCCACAATCACCATGGTACCCTCCTGTGAGAAATCACGGATAAATCTCTTCACCACCGCGATCTGTTCCACAGAGCCTAAGAATCCGGTTGTGATCCCGTCAAACCGGAGTCCCAACTTCCTCCAGTTCCCGATATACTCTTCCATTCGGTCTGTGTAATTGTCCATGTAATAATTGGGGTATCCCATATGATTCGACAGAATCGCCGTAGGGACCGGGCAGCACTGCACGCCCATATATGATATGATCGGGAGTGCCACCGTAACGGCGCATCTCCCGAATCCTGATATATCGTTTATTACCGCTATTTTTTTCTGCACTTGATTCGTTCCCCTGTCATGTGTTTATTGCACTCTATTTTATCACAAACACCTTATAAGGGCAACGCGGTACTTACTAAGCTTCCTCATCGTCCTCTTTCTTCTCCGCCTGCTCGACCGGCGTATTCTTCACATTGTCGATCTCCTGCAGCGCGTCACGTGACTGCCTTACTTCCGTTATCTTGCGCAGAATGGCATTGATATCCTCCGGAGAAAACATATCCAGACATTTCATAAGACTGTCCAAATCGTTTAAATCGATCTTGACCGTACCCACAGAGGTAGACACCTGGATCCAGTCAGGATTGGAACTGCCGCCGATGGTAATCGTATTGCCGTACATCGCATCCTTCGTCACCTGTACTCTGACACCCTTGTGGATCACTTCCATCGTGACCGATTCCCCCGCTGTCGGTTCGTCCATCCGCTTTAAAATGATCGCCACCGAATCCGTAGCGCCGCACGACTCTCCGGAAGCCTTAAGTTCCTCCGCCTGCTTTAACCGCGCTGCAAAGCAAGTATCTCCCGCGCCGTCGCCTTCCAGTCCCATCTTCTGCCGCCTTGCCACCGCCTCAGTGTATTTCTTAATCTGCTGTGCAGTGTTTGCGTTACTGGCCATGGTTGGCGCATAAAATGTGTTAAATGGATTATTATTGATCATATTCTTCTCCCCTTTTCCCGGCTAAAATAATATATTCTGTCATGCTTTCATACTGTCCGCCGTTTCCAATGCAAACTGCTCGATCCTGTGCTGTGTATGTTCCTGCACCTTATCCGTATCCACATGATAGGCCTCCAGTCTGCCGTCCTCGTACTTCGCCTCCACATAGACCTGCCGGCCTTCCATTTTGCCCTTCAGCGTATAGCCCTCTGTCACCGCAATCTCTATGTTATCGCTCTCTTCATAGCTCATATGCCTTACCTCCGCAGTCTGCACAGCCTCCCGGTTCATCAGCTCGTTGACGCGGATTCTCGCCGCCTTTCCGGCCACACCGACATTCGCTCTGTCCTCGTTTCCGTTTGCCCTTAACCCTGGCACGGATTCCCTGACACTTTTTCCTGCCGCATCGGATTCAACAATCTCTTTTAAGGGCTTTTCAAGTTCCGAAGATACATTTTCCTGCTCCTGACTCTTGAGGTTCTGCATCAGACTCTCCTGAAACCCTTTCGCCCGGTTCTGCTTCCCCTTATGCGAATATCCCTGTATACCTTCCTTGCCGTTTGTTCCAATCTCCTGTATGCTCATAAGCTCTACGGCCTCCCTTCCGTAAGAATCTTCTTCACTTCTTCCCTACCGCGCCTCAGCCTTGTCTTGATGGTTCCTTCCTTCTCGTTCAAGACCCCTGCGATCTCCTGTATGGAATAATCCTCATAATAGAAAAGATAGATCGGATTCCGATAATGTACCGGTAATTGCAACACCGCTTCCAGCGTCCTGTCGTCCTTAATCTGATAGGGCAGCCAGACACTCCTCGTCTCCGCAGTCAGCGACTCGTCCAGCGCCACCGTCTTGCGGTGCCAACTGCTCTTTAAGATATCCATACAGATATGAATAGTGGTCCGTATCAGCCACGCTTTCTCATGTTCCCTATTCAGGATCGGTTTCTCATCCTTCATGTAACGCAGGAATGCTTCCTGTACCACATCCTCGGCGTCCGCCCGATTCTTCATATTGGAAAAAGCGATCCGATACAGCATTGTCTGATATTCCTCTACCAGATCGTCCCATCTTAGCTCTTTCTCAAACTTATGCTCCATTACGTCATAATTCCTTATTGCTTCGTAACTGTTCAGAACCCTGTTCTTCACAGTTACGAAGCACCTTCTGAACAGTTACATTGATTCCGTGTATTCTTCTGTCTCTTTTATTTCACTATGGACATCTTATCACATCTCTATCAGTAATACGAATAAAGGACGGAAAAAGTTTCACTTTCTGAAAATTTTTCCGCCGCTATAGAATACCGCACCACTATTTAATTACCGGATACTCCTTCTTATCAAAATGAATCATCCGAAGTCTCTCTTCTTAGTCACCGCCGTACACAGCATAGCTGCCGCCGCAAACAGCACAAACGCTGCCGCCAAGCTGCACCAACCGATTAACATCAGATGACCGCCAATATACTCCATAAAAGCAGCGGTCACTTCCGGATCTTCCTGCGCTCCACCGATCAGGCCCATCGACCCGAAGAAGAACACAAATCCCGGTATCATTCGGATCAGACTCAGAATATTGGGGCTCTGCTGCTCCCCAAACAGATATAAAATCACATATTCCAAAGCCATAAGTACCATGCACACTGCAAAAGCAACCATGCAAAAAGGTACAATGATTTCTGCCTCTATCACGGTGCCGCTTATCATTTCTCCAAGATACATTCCCACAACACCAACCAGCGCCGCAATAACCATAAAGGAAAGCCCGTATAAGAATCTGCCTGATATCCGTTCCCGCGTCGTGGCCGGGAGCAGTAGTAGGAATCCCGTCTCCTGCCACTGGCACGAGCCAAACGGCGTCGTGCTGAACACAAGCGCCATAAACAGCGCATAGCAGAAAATGACCAACGCCATCGGACTGTCTGAACTCTGCCGCAGCATAAACAGAAGGACCACCGGTATCACCAGCAGTATCCACAGAATCTGCTGCTTCGTCTTGATGAAATCTATCTTCGTAAACTGTATTGCCCTCATTTCTTTACGCCCCTTTCTTCCCTTACTCCATATTTTTGATATAGTGCACCACGATCTCATCGATCGTCGGCTTCTCAAAATGAAGTTCACTCGTCAGCAGGTCGGCTCTCTCGCTCGGCAGAATCGCCTCAAATCCGTATGCGTTGTCGATGATTCCGATCAGCTCTTTCTGAAGCTGCGGTGATACCGCACGCCTCTCTCCCTTAACCAGCAGATAATTTTCCAACAGCTCATCTTTCGCATCATGGAGGACCTTCCTGCCATCGTGGATAAAATATATATAGTCCGCAATCTGCTCCAAGTCGCTTAAGATATGCGTGGAAAAAATGACGCTTCGCTCGCCGTCCGCAATATACTCCTGCAACAGCTTAAGCACATCCACCCTTACGACCGGATCAAGCCCGTTCGTCGCCTCATCCAACACCAGAAGCTTCGTGTCCCTTGCCAGCACCGACGCAAACATCAGCTTCACTTTCATGCCCCGTGAGAAATCCTTGACCTTCATCTTCTCCGACAGTTTCCACTCACGCAGCAGTTCATCAAATTTACTTACCGAAAAAGTCGGATATAAATTCTTCAGGATGCCTCTGATATTGCGTACCGTAAAATTAGGGGGATAATAGAATTCATCACCGATATAGCCGATACTTTCCTTATAGCGGATCGCATCGCTTATGCAGGTGATGCCATCCACATAGATCTCCCCTTCCGAACATTTACACAGGTTCGTAATCAGATTTAACGTCGTGCTCTTCCCCGCGCCGTTCTGTCCCACATAACCCATGATATAGCCTTTCGGCAGGACGAAATCTATATTTTCCAAACTGAAATTCTTGTAATGCTTCGATACGTTACGCACCTCTAACAGTTCCATATTCTTCCTCATTCCCTTCCGTATGCTGCATGCACCCGGTATATCTCTTCCCGCAACTGCAACAAATTGATTGGCTGTTACCGCCTATCTTGCATCTCATGCAGCAGATTCTGAAATATTTTCTCCAGTTCTTCCTCCGGCATCCCCATCACCCGTGCCGTCTCAATGGCAGTCGTCAGCCCATCCTCGATCCGCAGTAGATACTGTTCCTGTAACATACTGTTATCCTTGGAGAGCACCACACTTCCCTTGCCCTGCATGGTGGCAATGAACCCCTCCGCCTCCAGATCACTGTAGGCTCTGGTCGTAGTGATTACGCTGACTCCGATCTCCTTCGCAAGCTGCCTGATGGACGGCAGTGTGCTTCCCTCCGGAATCTGCCCGTTTAATATCTGTTCCTTCAACTGCTCCCTGATCTGCGCATAAATGGGCAGTTCGGACTGATTAGATATAATGATCCTCATTGGTTAACCTCCTCGCAGCGCGCTGTCGTCACACCCCGCCACGGTTTAAAGTATATACTGTTTATATATCATTATATACAGTATAAACAATTTGTCAACACTAAAACAACATTTATTTTATCCAAACCCAAAAGAGTTTAAAAAAACAAAAAAAGGACTATCCATCCGACAGTCCCAATATATATTCATCTATTCCATTGGCTATTCCAACTGCGATCTTATTCTGATACTCCTCTGTTGCCATAAGTTTATCTTCTTCCGGATTTGTCATATAACCCATTTCTACGATTGTGACAGGAACCTCGCACCAGTTAATTCCACTCATTGTATCAGTCTCCCATACATACTCTTTTTTGCAACCTGTTTCTGTAACAAGAGCATCTAAAACATCAACAGACAACTGTTTACTTTCTGTATACAGATTTGCATTATAGGGGTTGTTTGAAGTCTGGCAGATTGTCATTGCACCATTAGCATTTGAATTTTCACTGCCATTCGCATGGATTCTGATAAAAGCATCAGCCTTTGCTTCATTGGCAATTTGTGCTCTTTCGCTATTACTGATATTTACATCATTTGTGTTTCTTATCATAATAACTTCATAACCCCTGCTTTGCAATTCATCACATAGTTTACTCGCTACTATTAAATTAAGCTCATATTCCGCCAAACCACTCACAACACCAGATGTGCCGCCTGACACTTTCATTTTCGTCTCACTTGCATTTGGTCCGACTGGTTCTTTTTCAGTGTTGGCTTTTGCCTGGTGTCCGGCATCAATCACGATAAGATAGCCATTCGATGATGTTTGCGAACTTTCTTCTTCCACTTCTTCCTCCGCAGGCATAGCAGGTTCCTCAACAATAACACATTCCTCTGATTGTGTTTTAATATCTGGAATTTCTTCTACAGACTCATCTGTATTCTCTACTGTATTCTCTACTGTATTTTCTACCGTATTTTCCACAACTTCATCTACCACAACATCTTCTTTACCGGAACATCCAGATAATAGAGATATCATAAATAAAAGCAAAAGCAATAGTTCAAATTTTTTCATCGATAGCCCATCTCCTCTTCATATTGAACAATCAAATCACGATTCGCTATTTCATAATCATTCAGTACAGAATCATTAAAATCAGATGGATCTATATAACCTTGATTCCAATCTTTTGAATTAAAATATTCTTGCAAACCTTCATCAGCAAACTTTCTGCCATGTCTGGCGTATAATTGTTCAACCTCTTCAAAAGCAAAATGACGAGAATGCCTACTTTATCAGCATTCTCGCCACTTTAAAAAGTCACGTGCGTTAGAGGATTCGAACCCCCGACCTTTTGGTCCGTAGCCAAACGCTCTATCCAGCTGAGCTAAACGCACATTTGTTGCTCTCTGATGTACTTCCGCAACAAAAGAAATTATATATAGTTTTAGAGAAAATGTCAAGGGGTTACGCGGATTTTTGTAATAGCGGGTACCTCAGTGTAACAACAAGCGTCAAGATCAAAAACAGCAGGCAATAAACGATCATCCCCGCATTACCGATCACCGTCTTAAATCTGCTTCCTTTTTCAATAGTAATCTCTCCTGCCTCCAGCTTCATCTTCGGGCGATTTACGAGGAAGAGAACGCCGCCCGCCAAGGCAATTCCGTAAACGCACAATGCATAAAGCGCAAAAATAATAAGTCCCATCGGTGTCTGCATATCGACATTCTGTAACAGAAGGCCGCCCAGCACGCTTCCGACAAAGTTTATAACCATATGCAGTCCGATCGTATATTT
>CAMWXF010000074.1 GCA_947178115.1 uncultured Lachnospiraceae bacterium | reverse complement strand
TCTATGATCAGGGCGGTTTTGTGGATCTGTGTGCGGGACCGCATCTGATGAGCACGAAAAACATTAAGGCCTATAAATTGATTTCTTCCTCCATGGCATATTGGCGGGGTGATTCCGATAAAGCGCAGCTGCAGCGTATCTACGGAACTGCTTTCCCGAAGAAAGAAGAGCTGGAAGCGTATCTGGAGCATTTGGAGGATATTAAACGCCGCGATCACAACAAGCTGGGACGCGAGATGGAGCTTTTTACCACTGTAGACGTGATCGGACAAGGGCTGCCGCTTCTCTTGCCGAAGGGCACGAAGATGGTTATGAAACTGCAGCGCTGGATCGAGGATCTGGAGGACAAAGAGTGGGGTTATGTGAGAACAAAGACACCGCTCATGGCGAAGAGTGACTTATATAAAATGTCCGGACACTGGGATCATTATAAGGACGGCATGTTTGTGCTGGGAGATGAGGAGAAGGATAAAGAGGTGTTCGCGCTTCGTCCCATGACATGCCCGTTCCAGTATTATTGTTATAAAAATACGCAGCATTCTTATCGTGATCTGCCGATCCGCTACGGTGAGACTTCGACGCTGTTCAGAAATGAAGATTCCGGCGAGATGCACGGCCTGACCCGTGTGCGTCAGTTTACGATTTCCGAGGGACATCTGATTGTAAGACCGGATCAGATGGTGGAAGAGTTCAAGGGCTGTATTGCTCTGGCAAAATATGTTATGTCAACCTTGGGACTACTGGGAGATATCACATGGCACTTGTCCAAATGGGACCCGGAGAATCCGGAGAAATACATCGGCGAGCCGGAAGTATGGAACGAGACGGAAGCGCATATCCGCAATATTCTGACGGAGCTGGATCTTCCTTTTGTAGAAGACGTGGGCGAGGCCGCATTCTATGGACCGAAGGTGGATATCAATGCGAAGAACGTATACGGCAAAGAGGATACGATGATTACCATCCAGTGGGATGCGCTGTTGGCGGAGCAGTTTGACATGTACTTTATCGATCAGAACGGTGACAGAGTACGTCCGTGCATCATTCACAGAACTTCCCTCGGATGTTATGAGAGAACACTGGCGTGGCTGATTGAGAAATATGCGGGCAAATTCCCGACATGGCTGTGTCCGGAACAGGTTCGCGTGCTTCCGATTTCGGAGAAGTACGAGGAGTATGCAGAAGAAGTCAGAAAAGAGCTGGCGAGAAACGACATCGATGTGACGGTGGACAATCGTTCTGAAAAGATCGGGTTCAAGATCCGTGAGGCGAGACTCGCGAAGGTGCCCTATATGCTTGTAGTAGGTGCGCAGGAAGCGGAGGATAAGACCGTGTCTGTCAGAAGCCGTTACGCAGGCGATGAGGGTGTGAAGCCGCTGCAGGAGTTTATCGATCAGATCTGTAAGGAGATCAGGACGAAAGAGATTCGTCAGGAAGTGGCGCAGGAAGAGAAGAAATAGGTCGGGCAGTGCGGAGTACAGAGTAAAATGAATCGAACACGAAAAATATCGGGAAAAGATATCTTCGGATATCTTTTCCTGGGAATCAGTGCAGTAATGTTATTGAGAAGCCTGATGTTATGCTTTAGCAATGATATCTGGTATGATGAATTATTCACCGTGGGGATGATAGAACATTCCTACGGTGATTTAATTGCGTTTACGGCGAGGGACGTTCATCCTCCGCTGTATTATTGTATTGTCAAGTTTGTGCTAGAGTTATGTAAACTAATATCGGCACAGACGAATGCCGTGGTGATTGCCAAGGTAGTGTCGGTGCTTCCGTATTTTATCCTGTTTGCGTACAGCGTGACATTCATTCGCAAGAGATTCGGTATTTTTACGGGCGGTCTTTTTATGTTCTGTGCCATTGCCATGCCGCAGCTTAGCGCATATACGGTGGAAGTGCGGATGTACAGCTTTGCCCTGCTCTTTGTGACGGCGGCGTTTCTGCATGCTTACGGAACGATTACGGCGGGAAGTGCGACAGTCGGTGCACGTGCGCACATGCGGCAGATTCATGCCGCCGCACTGATCGGTTACGGACTTGCCGCCGCTTATACACAGTATTTTGCCTGCGTTGCGGTGATCATGGTCTATCTGTATGTGCTGATTGTATTTTTATTGGAAGATCGGAACAGAATAAAAGAATGGCTCCTTTGGGCGGCAATTTCTGTTGCAGGCTATATTCCGTGGCTCTATGCGCTGGTCGGACAAATTACGACAGTCAGAGAGAACTATTGGATACTGCCGCTTACATGGCGTTCTCTGGGAGGCTGTGTGAAGTTTGTGATGAAACCGGCGTTTACCAATGGGATTTTGAGCGTTATGCTGGCGGTAGTCATGTTTGTGATCTGTGCTCTTGTATTTGTATATGGGGCGACAAAAGTCTACCATTATGGTATAGAAAAATACAAAAACGTACAAAATAAGAGTGAAATCGACAGTGAAGAACCGGTTCGATCTGGAATACAGTCCTCAAATCACTTTGGATTCGCAATTGCAGGTGTCGGTGTGTTGATCGGCTTAGTAGTCTTTGGGTTTGTGGCTTCTGCACTGTTACGACCGATCTTCGTCTACCGCTATATGATTCCGGCGTTGGGATGTTTCTGGCTGGGGTTTGCAGTGGCGTTTAACGAGATATGGGAAGAGAGCAGAAAGAATATTTGTAAGTTGTTTTTTACCGCAATCACGATCTGCATGCTTATTATCGGACTCCGCGATTATCGGGCTTTTATGGGAGAAGAAGAGTACAAGATCCTGCATATGCAGCAGACCGGGGAGGCATTATCTGCCATTGCGCCCGACGATATCGTTATTTATAATTTTGATCAGGTGCAGGCGGTGACTTCTTATTACCTAGATGCTGCCACGGAAAGCTATCTATGGTGCAATACACCGGAAACCTTGATTCAGGAAATCATCAGACCCTATGATACGGTGGAAGATGTGCAGGCGATTAAAGCGTGGTGTGAGGACGGCAGACGGGTCTGGTTTATCGGCAGTTTTAACAGCCGCGAGGATATCGTGGCCGAGTGGAAAGCGGATAGTCTTAAGGTGGAAGAGACTGGCAGTTATCTTTTAGAACGATATTGGTTTAATCTGTATAAGATATTCTGATCGAGGCAATAATAACCTTGTGTAGATAAAAGGCAGACATGCGCTGTGGTGTGTCAATATGCGGTGAACAGGAGGTTATTATGGCTGAATTAAAATGTGGAGTTGAAAATTGTTCCTACAATAAGGAGAAATGCTGCTGCAAAGGCGATATTATGGTAGGCGGCAAACATGCGGACTGCTGTACGGATACATGCTGTGAAAGTTTTGCGCAGAAAAGAGAAGGTTCCTATACCAGTTCTCTGGAGCATCCCTGCAAAACGATCAGTATTGATTGTGAAGCGACCAAATGTGTGTATAATAGTAATTATAAATGCCATGCGGAGCACGTAGATATTAAGGGTGGCGGTGCATACACATGTGCCGGAACGGAATGTGCCACTTTCAAGGAATCATAGGCGAAGAGGCGCTGGCTGTCCCCACGCTGATAGTATGTGTATTGATGTAATAATCGGAGTGAGGGTGAGTTATAACACCATGGGTAGACAGCGCACTACATAGAAGGCGTTTTGAAGGCATCGGGTGCATAAGCATGTAATAGGATGATATAGACATGGATAGAGAGGTACATAATTTGAACAATAAATTTTTTGCGGTCATTTGTGCTACAATAGGAACATTGCTGTTAATAACAGGGTGCGGTAAGCAAGAAGCCGTGGAGACGCAGGCACAGACAGCGGATGTGACAGAACAGGTCACGCTTCTGACACCGGAGCAGATGAGTGCGTCCATGGCGCAGATGGAGATCGACGAAGAGACACGTCAGGAGCTCACGGCGGAGCTTTTGGAAGAAAATGATATGGATACTTCCGTGATGGAGCCGAAGCGCACTACGAGGGGCTGTACTTTCGACCTGCCGGAAGGCTTTGAAGAGTCTGAGGAGATGGCGGATGTGTATGTGACGGAGCGATATCCGATAGACGCTTCCTCGATCTATTACACCGCCATGGACCAGGACACATCCCTGCAGCTTATGACGCAGGAGACTTTTACAGAGCAGACACAGGAAAGTCTACGCCAGACCTACGAGGAAGATATCGAGGTAAGCGTAGACAGTTTCGAGAGCGTGAAAATCGATGGCTATCCGGCATTCCGGATTCTGTGCCATTATCAAGTGGAAGGAATTCAGATCACACAGCTTGCATATGTCATCAATGCGGATAAAAGTTATATGGTCATCTACTCCCAGACAAGTGACTATGACAGGATGGAAGCGTATGAAGCCAGCGCGGCTACGATTCATGTGAAATAACGATCAATCATCCACATCAAAGTTTTCCAGCATACTTCCCTTTTTCTCCGGCTTCGAATCCCCGTGTTTTACCATCAGCATGGTGAGAAATGCCAGAACGGAGAAGAACGCGGAATAGGGGAACAGCGTCCGGTAGGAGATGTGTTCCAGCAGATATCCGGAGAGGATCGGGGTGACTACCTGCGCAGCCATCGAGAAGGTATAGTAATATCCGGTATATTTGCCCACGTCTCCCGAGGAAGCGATCTCCACAACCATGGGGAAAGAATTGACATTAATCGCCGCCCAGGCGAAACCGATGATTCCAAAGAACAGATTCATCGACACATGATAACTGTTGTAAAAGGAGGCGCACAGATAGCAGAGCGCCAACAGCACAACGCCGATGAGGATCGTCCGTTTGCGGCCGATGCGGCTGGAAAGCGCACCGATCGGAATATAGCTGACAATTGCGGCGACTGTCGCTACCATCAGACAGTTGGCATATCCGCCGTGTTCCATTCCCCAGACATGCGTTGCGTAGCGGGAGAAGGCGGTGGTGACCGCATTGTAGGCGATATACCACAGCGCGATGGAGAGCAGTATGAAAATCAGGCTGCGTCTGACATCCGGAGGCAGGGCGGAACCTGCCGCGGATTTCGCGGAGTTTTCCTCGGTATCCGAACTCATTTCATTTGCATCATCTATTTCATTCGAAATCTTTTTTTCCTTTATGGTACAAAAGAGGACCCCAACAGACACGATCATCAACAGGGCAACGGAAGAAAACAGCGGAAAATAATTCGGTGTTGCACCGCTTCCCACCAGTGCGCGTATCATAATAAGTGAATAGACACCGCCCACGGCACCCATCAGATTGATGACTGCGTTTCCCTTACTGCGCAGGGGTTTCGGCGTCAGATCCGGCATAAGCGCAACGGAGGGAGAACGGTAAAGCCCCATGGCTAACAGTACCAGAAACAATACGACAATAAATAAGGGCAGATTTCTGGCACGGTCTGCGGCGGGCAGAAGCAGTAGGAAAATAACCGACAGGCCGGTTCCGGTTAAGATAAAAGGCATCCTTTTTCCGATCTTCGTATCCGTTTTATCCGAAAGCGAACCGAAGAACGGGAGCAGGAAAAGTGCCAGGACATTATCGGCGGCCATAATGACACCGGTGATGGTCTCACCCAGATCAAAGGAGTTCTTGAGAATCAGCGGTATGATATTGTCATACATCTGCCAGAAAGCAGAGATGGACAGAAATGCCAGACCGATCAGTATCGTTTGCTTATAGTTTAATTTCATGTTGATATCCATGCCCTTTCGTCATTTTCATAAGGTTGATAAGTATGTTGTAAACATATTTTTACGATAAGTGGTGTACCTTTATACATATTGTATCATAGTAATATCAGAAAAGATATCAAATTCGGTTGAATTTAATTGTTTACAGGGTATTGAAACCTTGTTAGGCACTGACCGAAGCCAATCTAAAATTTTTTATTTATATGCTGTATGATACCGTAATAGTACTTTGAAAGTGTATGAAAATCTGATACAATGAATACAGTATATCATGTTGCCGATGAACGGCAGAATACATCAAAATCGCGAATTGTCGCAGACCGGAAAAAACAGGAGAGAGAGCATGGCGCAATTGTTCAGCAGATGGGGCAGAAATTTGAATCGGGAACAGGTATGGCAGGAGTATCCGCGGCCGAATCTTGTGCGGGACAGTTATTTTAATCTGAACGGGGAGTGGGACTGCTGCATCAGCAATTCGGCGGAGATAGAGGCAGCGGAATATAACAGAAAGATTCTGGTTCCTTTCTCTCCGGAGACGGTTCTGTCCGGCGTAGAGGAGCAGTTGAAACCGGGGATGTATCTGCATTATCGGAAAACTTTCAGACTGCCGGAAGGGTTTTTGAAGAGCCGTGTGCTCCTTCATTTCGGTGCGGTCGATCAGGAGTGCGAGGTATTCCTAAACGGCACATCACTGGGACAGCATAAGGGTGGCTATCTGCCGTTTCACTTTGATGTGACAGATATGCTGCAGGATGAAAATGTGCTGACACTTCGTGTTACGGATGAAACCGAGTGCAGTCCTCATGCGAGGGGAAAGCAGAAGCTTTCGAAGAAAGGAATCTTAAGTTCGCTGTTCTATACGCCCCAGAGCGGAATCTGGCAGACAGTGTGGATGGAGAGCGTGCCGGAAGAATATATCGAGTGGGTTAAGATTACGCCGCTTTATGATAAGAGTGCGGTGCGGTTTAAGGTTAAGACTGCGGGGATGAATGGCAGAGCCGGCACGATGGAAACGGTGAAGTCTGATCAGGAAAGAACAATATGCAAAGGTGAGCAGACCGTGCAGATCACGATCACGGAACAGGATAAGGTCATTGCGCAGGCGCAGGCCGATCCGGGGAAGGAATGTGTGATCGGTCTTAACGGTTTTCGATCATGGTCGCCGGAAGATCCTTTTCTTTATGATGTGGAGATTGCGCTGGGAGATGATGTGGTCACGTCCTATTTCGGGATGCGCAAAGTTTCGGTGGACAGGGACGCAAAGGGGATATTAAGATTTTTCCTGAATAACAAGCCATACTTCTTTAACGGATTGTTAGATCAGGGTTACTGGCCGGAGAGCCTGATGACGCCGCCCTGCGATGAGGCGCTCGTCTATGACATAGAGAAGCAGAAGGAGCTGGGATACAACACCATCCGCAAGCATGTTAAAGTGGAATCGGAGAGATTCTATTATCACTGCGACAGGATCGGAATGCTGGTGTGGCAGGATATGCCGAACGGGGGCGGAGCGTACAACATGGCATTTGTGGCGGGAATTGCGAATTTTTCCGACAGTATTGCCAGAGAAATGTCCGACAGCAATTACCGAAGATTTAAGCGGGAAGACCCGGAGGGCAGGCGACAGTACTGCCGTGATCTGACAGGCATGGTAAAACAGCTATATAATCATCCGTGTATTGCCGCGTGGGTTCCTTTTAATGAGGGATGGGGACAGTTCGATGCCGCGAAAATAACCGCCAAACTGCGCAGTCTGGATAAGACCCGGCTGATCAATCAGGCCTGCGGATGGTTTGACCAAAAGGGCGGGGATATGTACAGCATTCATAACTACAGACGCGGACTTACGGTTTCACCGCAGAAAGACCGGGTGGTGGCGTTGACGGAATTCGGCGGATATGCTTATCCG
>CAMWXF010000073.1 GCA_947178115.1 uncultured Lachnospiraceae bacterium | reverse complement strand
AAGCGAAAATAAATAAGCCTACCTTGTTACTTGACCGGTACAGGTAGGCTTATTGCCAATCATGGGAAGTCAACCACTTTGTGGGCGGTTGCTTTCTCTATGTCTAAAATATCATATCCGGGTTGTTATTTCAAGTTTTTTATACATGGGACAGAGGCAATATAATCTGTAATTTAGCGGGGCTCATCTGTGATCTTACGGCAAAAAGGCCAGAGAAGTATTGACGCGATTTTTTGAAGCAAAAGAAGCGGATTATTGAATTGAAATATAAGAAAAGATTGCGTATAATTTTGTTAGTTTGTCACTATATAAATAATTATATGTGAAGGGAATAAACTATGAAAATGATTGAAAAAATAAAAAAAGTCGTTCATGAGATCATTCATCCTTCCTTTGAATCCCTTATGAATGAGTTCGCCATTGTGGAGGACGCGTCTGCTGTGAATGATGAGCGCCTGGAACACTTCAGGGTCATGGTCGAACAGAGAAAGGCGGAGGAGGCACGTATAAAAGGCTCCGAAGGAGAAGAAACTACAGAAAAAAGCGGGCAAAATTACAGTGCAGATAATTTTTCTTGAGCTTTTTTTATAAAATTTCTTTTCGTAATTCATGAGATGTGATATAGTATAAGAGAATATGGAATAAGGAGCAGATGATAATGGCACAAAGTGATGCCGAACAGGAGGCCGAGCTGGCGAAGCGTAAGCGTATCCGGCGGTTAAGAAATCTGATCATCTTTGTTCCGCTTTCCACGATATTGGTATTGCTGATTACCTGTATTTTTCTGGGAATCAGTCTGTACATTACGAAGAAAGAGCTACACGAGGTAAAGTCGGCAATCGAGGCGGCGGCCGGCGGGACTCAGACAGTGAGTGTTGACAATACACAAGCGTCCGGGGATCCGCTGCTATACACGACCATCGGGGTGGACGAGTTTGAGAGAACAGGGATCGACGGCGAAGCCCAGTCTGAGGAGGATACGGGTATCCGCAAGGTGTATCTGACTTTTGATGACGGTCCGAGCAGCAACACAAATCGGATTCTGGATATACTGGCTGAATATGATGTGAAGGCAACCTTTTTTGTAGTCGGGAAAGAGGAAGAAGAATATCAGGCGTTATATAAAAGAATCGTGGATGAGGGGCACACACTGGCGATGCATTCCTACAGCCACAAATACAATGAGATCTATCAGTCACTGGAAAGTTACAGCGCTGATTTAAGCAAACTGCAGGAATTTTTATACGACACTACGGGCGTGTGGTGCAGGTATTGCAGATTTCCCGGTGGGAGCAGTAATACGGTGAGCCGTGTGGACATGCATGAGTTGATCGCGTATCTGGACGAGCAGGATATGTCTTATTTTGACTGGAATATCTCTTCGGGCGATGCGATGAATTCGTCCATCAGTCCGGAGGAAATCATCAGAAACTGTACCGCTAAGCTAAAGAATTATGATGAGGCGATTATATTAATGCATGATGCCTCGGAGAAAAATTCGACGGTGCGGGCGCTGCCTGAGCTGATTGAGACGATTCAGGCCATGGAGGATACGAAGATCCTTCCGATCACGGATGATACGGAACGGATTCATCATATAAGCAATGACTAAAGAATGGAGGATGTGAGAATGGGTTTTTTCTCAGATTTGAAGGAAGACTTATCACAGGCTGTAAATGAGCTGATGCCGGAGGAAGCGTTAGAGGCTGCGATGGCGGAAGGCACAGAGACAGAAGATACGTCACCCGACGAATTACTTACAAATGAGGCGCTGACAAAGGATGAGACGATAGATTCCGTAGATTTAATCAGCATGCTGGATAAATTAGAGGATCTGGATACGGCGAATGATGCGTTGGAAGAGGAAGTTTTACCCGAGAGTATGTCAGAAGACATAGCAGCGCTATTCGATCCGGAGCCGGCAGCTGAGGAGGAAATCGTAACGCAGGAGACAGTCTTAGCGGTGGAGCCGGAGACGGTCACAGAGCCGGAAGAGGAGATTACACCGGAACCCGAGATGATTATGGAACCGGAAGAAGAGAGCGTACCGGAGGAGATTGCGGTACCAGAGACAGAGGTTGCGAAAGAGCCTGAGGCAGAAGCAGTCATGGAAGCTGAACTGGCCGGGGAACCCGAAGAACAGTCAGATAATACAATAGCAGGATTAAGTGGAGAGGAAGAGGAGAATATGGACGCACAGACACTAACACAGGAGCAGACACAAACACAGGTACAGGAGCCGGTCAACCGCGTGGCAGTTGACGAGACCGCAGTAGTGACGGAGGGAATGACCATAACGGGTGATATTGTATCCGCAGGTTCTATGGAACTGATCGGTACCGTTAATGGTAATCTGGACATTTACGGCAAACTGAATATCACAGGTACGATTCAAGGTGACTCCAAGGCGGCAGAGATCTACGCCGAGGGCGCTAAGATCACAGGTGAGGTCAACAGTCAGGGCAGCGTGAAGATCGGACAGAGCTCTGTAGTAATCGGCAATATAGCGGCAGCCAGTGCAGTCATCGCAGGTGCGGTGAAAGGTGACATTGATGTACAGGGACCGGTTATTTTGGACACTACGGCAATCGTTATGGGCAATATTAAATCCAAATCCGTACAGATTAATAACGGTGCGGTGATCGAGGGATTATGTTCCCAGTGCTATGCCGATGTGAACCCGACATCCTTCTTCGAGGAATTCAAGAAAAGGAAATAAGACTTGTAGCTTCTATTAACACAGAGCAGGAGAAAAAGGAATATGCGGCGTATACTGTTGAAATTGAGTGGAGAGGCATTAGCCGGCGACAAGAAAACCGGATTTGATGAGGAAACGGTGCGTGGCGTGGCTGTGCAGGTCAAGGAACTGGTAGATGACGGGATTCAGGTAGGAATCGTGATCGGCGGCGGTAATTTCTGGCGCGGTCGTTCCAGTGAAAATATTGACAGGACGAAAGCCGACCAGATCGGAATGTTGGCAACGATCATGAATT
The DNA here is from genome assembly GCA_947178115.1 of uncultured Lachnospiraceae bacterium. Classification (GTDB taxonomy): domain Bacteria; phylum Bacillota; class Clostridia; order Lachnospirales; family Lachnospiraceae; genus UBA3282. Next base: position 4,575 of record CAMWXF010000073.1, on the reverse strand, counting down.
GCATCTATGTATCCGAGATATTTCGTTCAACGGGCATGATGACGAATATTCTTACGCCTTTTGAGTGCGGCTCCTTTACAAAGCTGTTTTCTAAGGACAGGGCAAATAAATATTTCGAAAAAAATATGGTTGTCTTTTTTGCAGGCGGAACCGGACATCCCTATTTTTCAACCGATACAGGGGTGGTACTTCGTGCAGTTGAGGTAGAGGCGGATGTCATACTGTTAGCGAAAGCGGTGGACGGTGTCTATGACAGTGATCCGCGGAGCAATCCGGCAGCGAAGAAATACACCGAAGTCTCGATTGACGAGGTTATTGAGAAGAACCTGCAGGTAGTGGATATGACCGCTTCCATTCTGGCCAGGGATAATAAGATGCCAATGTGGGTATTCGGACTTAACGAAGAGAACAGTATTGTAAATACGATAAAGGGTCAGTTTAACGGTACTAAGGTGACCGTATAAGCAAGGCAGAATCCGGCGCAGGCGTATCGCTTCAGTTCGCTGCCCGCCGAAATAAAAGCTGGAGGATTACAGTATGGATGCAAGATTAAAACCTTATGAAGAGAAGATGCAGAAGGCGTATGATTTCCTTGAGACAGATCTCGGGGCAATCCGGGCAGGACGCGCAAATCCGCATGTTCTTGACAAAATCAGGGTAGACTATTACGGCACACCCACACCAATTCAGCAGGTAGGTAATATCACGGTTCCGGAGCCCAGGGTTATTCAGATTGCGCCTTGGGAGAAAACGCTGATCAAAGCTATTGAGAAGGCGATCATGATGTCCGATGTGGGCATTACGCCATCCAACGACGGTTCACTGATCCGTCTGGTATTTCCAGAGCTGACAGAGGAACGTCGTAAGGAATTAGTGAAGGATGTCAAGAAGCGTGGCGAGGAGAGCAAGGTAGCGATCCGCAATGCGAGACGTGACGGCAATGATGCTTTGAAGAAATTAGCCAAAACAGAGGTCTCCGAGGATGAGATCAAGGAACTGGAGGACAAACTCCAGAAAATGACCGATAAGTTTATCAAGGATCTCGATAAACTGGTGGAAGAGAAATCCAAAGAGATTCTTACAGTATAGCAGTTATATAACGAGGCGGAATATGCCTCAAATACAGACAGAGTATAGAGAGGGGCTTACAGAATGAGAATATCTGTTCTGTTGTCCCTTCTTTTTGCGAGTGAGGGAAAAATATGAACATTCCGAATCATGTTGCGATCATCTTAGACGGTAACGGCAGGTGGGCCAAGAGTAAGGGAATGCCGCGTAATTACGGACACGTACAGGGTGCCAAGACGGTGGAGGTGATCTGCGAAGAAGCATATCGTATGGGGATACAGTACCTGACAGTGTATGCTTTCAGCACAGAAAACTGGAACAGACCACAGGACGAGGTGAATGCCCTGATGGGTCTCTTGCGCAATTATATGAAAACCTGCCTCAAGACGGCAGCAAAAAATAACATGTGTGTTCGAATTATCGGGGAGAAGAGCAGACTGGATGAGGATATCAGAAGGCGGATGGAAGAGCTGGAGCAGGCGACTAAGGATAATACAGGTCTGCATTTTCAGATCGCCATAAATTACGGAGGCAGGGACGAGATCGTCCGTGCCGTGCGTCGTCTGGCGGATAGTGTGGCCTCCGGGAGCATGCAGGCGGCGGATATTACGGAGCAGGCGATCAGTGATCAGTTAGATACGCATGATCTGCCGGAGCCGGATCTGTTGATCCGTACATGCAACGAGCAGCGCATATCCAATTTCCTGTTATGGCAGCTTGCCTATACGGAGCTGTATTTTACGCCCGTGGCATGGCCGGATTTTTCCAAAGAAGAATTAGTAAAGGCGATTGAGGCATATAATAAGAGAGACAGACGATACGGTCTGGTCAAGGACGAGTAGGGAGGAGCGGGGCATGTTTGTTACGAGACTTATAAGCGGTATCTCATTAGTGATCATTGCGCTGGTGACGATTCTTGCAGGAAACGGTGTGCTTGCGGTTACACTTTGCCTTGTTTCCCTGATCGCTTATCGCGAATTGACTAAGGCATGCAATGTACATACAGAAGATCGGAAATGGAATGCGCTTGAGCTGGCGGGTATGGCGCTCACGGTGGCATATTATGCGCTGCTTTTTATTACGCTGTATCGCGCGAACGAGAACGGCGACGGGGTCGGAGCGGTATATCCGGTTGTAATGATCGCGATAGTGGTCGGTTTGATACTGTTTCTGTTTATCTATGTGTTTGCTTTTCCGCGTTATCAGGCTCCGCAGATTATGGCCGCTATGTTTTCGTGGCTGTATGCACCGGTGCTTCTTTCTTTTATCTATCTGATCAGGGAGGGATTTTCTGACGGCAATTATCTTGTGTGGTTTATTTTCCTGTGTTCGTGGGGAAGCGATACATGTGCCTATGCGGTGGGCGTGTTGATCGGCAAACACAAGATGACTCCGAAGCTGAGTCCTAAGAAATCCGTGGAAGGTGCAGTCGGTGGTGTGCTGGGTGCGGCGCTGCTGTTCGTAATCTACACGCATTTTGTCATTAACATATATACGGGTGTTTCATTGCCCTTATTGGTAGCGGCGCTTTTGGGCGCGGCAGGCGCGCTGGTTTCCATGGTGGGTGATCTGGCAGCCTCTGCGATCAAGCGAGATCATGATATCAAAGATTACGGCAAGCTGATTCCGGGACATGGCGGCATAATGGATCGGTTTGACAGTGTGATTATCGCGGCACCTCTTATTTTTATCGGGTTAGTCATTATCGGCAGTCTGAGCGGGGCTGTCTTGTAACAGCTGGATTCGCAGACTGAGTAAGAACGGAGATTAATATATGAAAAAGATAGCAATACTGGGTTCTACCGGTTCTATCGGGACACAGACCTTAGAGATCGTGAGAAAAGAGGCTGATCTGCAGGTTGCAGCTCTGGCGGCCGGAACAAATGTGGAATTGATGGAGAAGCAGGTGAGAGAGTTTAGGCCATCGCTTGTGGCAATGTGGACCGAGCAGGCGGCAAGAGATCTGCAGGGGCGGCTGGCGGATCTGCCGGTGCGGGTGACCTGTGGGATGGAAGGGCTGCTGGAGGTGGCGGTTTGTGAAGAATCCGAAGTATTGGTGACAGCGATTGTGGGTATGATCGGAATAAGGCCTACCATTGCGGCCATTGAGCAGGGTAAGGCGATTGCACTGGCAAATAAGGAGACGTTAGTGACGGCGGGGCATATTATTATGCCGCTGGCGGCGCGGATGGGAGTCCCCATTCTGCCCGTAGACAGCGAGCACAGCGCGATCTTTCAATCTATGCACGGCGAGAACAGGGCACGGGTCAGTAAGATACTTCTGACTGCTTCCGGCGGACCTTTCCGCGGCAAGAAGAGGGAAGAGTTAGCTTCCATGACAGTGGAGGATGCCCTGAAGCACCCCAACTGGTCTATGGGTAAAAAGGTTACCATCGATTCGGCTTCTCTTGTAAACAAGGGTCTGGAAGTAATGGAGGCAAGATGGCTCTTTGATGTGGAGCTGGATCAGATTCAGGTTGTGGTACATCCGCAGAGCATTATCCACTCGGCGGTAGAATATGTGGACGGCGGAATCATGGCGCAGCTCGGCATGCCGGATATGAAGCTGCCGATTCAGTATGCTCTCTTTTATCCGGACAGAAGACCGATGGATACTGAGAGAGTGGATTTCTTCCGGTTAAAACAGCTTACCTTCGAGGAGCCGGACACGGATACGTTCAGAGGACTGGCGCTTGCGTATCAGGCGGCAAGACGGGGCGGCACACTGCCCACGGTGTTTAACGCGGCAAATGAAAAAGCGGTAGCGCTCCTTTTACAGAAGAAGATAACATTCTTACAGATTCCAGATCTGATCGAAGGGTCGATGGAAAATCATAGTGTAGTCGATGATCCGACGGTAGAGCAGATTCTGGATGCGGAAGCGGAAACGTATGAGTATATTAAGCAGAAATATGGGGAGCGATAGATTGCGTTATCGCATGAGAATGCTCCGGCATGGAGGATTATATTGATCAGGACAATTATTCTATTTCTTATTATTTTCGGGATCGTGGTGATTTCCCATGAGTTCGGGCACTTTATTATCGCCAGAAAGAACGGTATACGTGTTCTTGAATTTTCAGTGGGTATGGGTCCCACACTTTTTTCTTATACCAAAAACGGGATCAAATATTCTTTGAAGCTGCTTCCCATCGGCGGTGCATGTATGTTTGACGGTGAAGACGGTATCACTGCTTCGGATGAAGCGGAAGAGCCGGGAGGATTGTTTCGCCGGGCTGCCGTGGAAACGAGGGAAACACAGCGTGAGGAGGGATTTGATCCGGCCATAGTGTGTGACGGGATTGCTTTTAATGAGGCAGGTGTCTGGAAGCGCATTGCCGCTGTTTTCGCCGGTCCGTTCTTTAACTTTATTCTGGCATTTGTAATTGCGGTAATACTGACGGCTTTCTCCGGAGCTGATCTGCCGGTGATCGGACAGATCTCCGAGCAGTCTGCGGCCGAGCGGGCGGGACTGCGGGCAGGGGATGTGATCACACAGATCAATCA
>CAMWXF010000072.1 GCA_947178115.1 uncultured Lachnospiraceae bacterium | reverse complement strand
AATCAGGCACAGAAGTATGTACATATTATGACGCCTTATTTGATTTTAGACCAGCAAATGATAACGGCATTGACTTTTGCCGCGAAACGTGGTGTGGATGTAAAGCTGATACTGCCGCATATTCCTGATAAAGTGTATGCGTTTGCCCTTGCGAAAAGCCATTACTCGGAACTGCTTGACGCAGGTGTTTCCATTTATGAGTATACCCCCGGTTTTGTCCATGCAAAGGTATTTGTATGTGATGATTATAGGGCTGTTGTTGGAACAATTAACTTAGATTACCGGAGCCTTTACCATCATTTTGAATGTGCGGCGTATCTTCATAAAGTATCTGCAATCAGTGATATTGAAGCAGATATTCAAAAGACTTTGAAAGAATGTAAAAAGGTAGATCATGCTGATGTGAAAAATGAAAAAATAAAGATGAAAGTATTGGGATTTGTATTAAAATTAGTGGCTCCGTTGATGTGATGGAGTAAAGTATGAGTAATAGTCGGCGGGACTATTGTGTATATATAGATTAAGCATAGGATTGGCGATATTTTCTATTCTATGTTTGCGCTTTGTGTCTGCAAATAGTGCAGGTTGCTTATACATAGAGACTGACATGGGATGAGGATATGAAGAGAGAAATAAAGTATGATATAAAATTACTTATAAAACTGTCCTTGATTTTTTTTGGTCTGTTGTTTATGCTCTGTATTCTGCTCGGCAGGAGGGAAAGGAAACAGGAGCCTCCCACGGGTGACAAAATTGCCGTACAGGATGTGGAGATTCTGTTAGATGCGTTACGTATCAATATGTCCGAGATAACGCAAGAAGATACGCATAATCTGACATACGGGATGTATGTGACGATCAGACAGGCATTGCAGGACAAAGTGCCCAAGCTGCCGGAGTATGAGAAGCGTTATGAACCGGAGCATGAGATGTTGAAGACAGATTGGTATGCGGCGTATCGAATCATGCTTGCCTATCTGGATACGGAGTCTTCTATCTGGGAGACAGAGATCTTTCTGTTAAAGACCGACACGGATGCAAAAGAGGCATACATTGTAAACGGCAATAACAGGACACCATATCATTATCTTTCCGACGAATTTGAAAAGAGTCAGCTGCGGGAGATGAAGGTCTATGTAAAGGGAAATGACCTGCTGGCAGTTTCGGAGGTATTTCCGGGAGAATATGAATTGAAGAATGTCTGGGTTGCAGAGGCAGCAGAAGGGACGATGGAATGCTTCTATCAGCAGACAAATTTTACGGTTATGGCAGACCAAACGGTTATGCGGGAGCAGATTACTGATATGGTGGTTCGGGATGGCAGGGTAGTCGAAGCCCGTGAAAAAACAAAAAAAGTACATGGTAAACTGCTCTGGGTATCTAAAGAAGCGTTGGAAATAGAAGGCAGCGGTGTATATCCGCTCTCAGAGGGGATAGAAATATATAAGCTCTACGGGAGTATGGAGACACTGACGTGTGCAGATTTAAGAATCGGCTATGCAGATACCGATTATGTGATTGAGAGCGGTAAAGTGTGCGCGTGCCTTGTGTCCGAACGGGAGACAGCTGACAGGATTCGGGTGCTCCTTAAGAATACTGCGAAGGGCACCAACTACTATGACAGGGTGGAGCTGGTCGTGGACGGGGAGACCATACAGATAGAGGAGAAGGATCTGGCGGTGGGAGAACGCAGAAGTTACCGCTGTGCCGCATTGACGGATAAGATCCTGCTCAATATTGAGGGAATCAGTAAGGAGGATAACGCTTATCGCGGAATCATTGAGTGTTACCGGAATGAGGAAGGAATGGTTCTGATCAATGAACTCCCGTTAGAGGAATACCTGTATGCAGTAGTACCCAGTGAGATGCCAGCCTCATATCCGGCGGAATCGCTCAAAGCACAGGCGGTATGTGCCAGAACGTATGCATATCGCTACATCCTGCGGGCAGGACTTCCTGAGGTCGGAGCCCATGTGGATGATACCACAGCTTATCAGGTGTATCATAACTGCAGGGAGAATGCGGCGACCACGACAGCGGTTAAGGAGACGGACGGTGTGCTGTTGACCTATCAGGATGAACCGGCACAGAATTATTATTATTCCACGTCCTGCGGCATCGGTACGGATGCGGCTATCTGGAAATCGGGAAGTGCGGAGGATATCTCATACTTGCATGCGGTTGAGATCAATCGTGATACATATGCTGCATTGGAGTCAGAAGAAGAGGCGGAAGGTGCACAGGATAAAGAGATCGTGTATGATAGTGAAACGGCAGACAGCCTGAGGGACGAAGAAAATTTCCGGCAGTTTATCACGACAACAAATGAGGCGGATCTTGAATATACACAACCTTGGTATCGATGGACTTATACGGTAGACGAGATCGATGAGGAAGCGCTGCTGTCGCGTATCCGGGATCGTTATGCAGTCAGTCCAGCCTCGGTTCTGACGAAGACCGAAGGCGGATATTATGTATCCCAGACTGTTGAGAAGCTGGGTAAAATTAAGGAGCTGAGTATTGCAAAGCGCGGTGCGGGAGGTGTGGCGGAGGAATTGCTGATCAGGACGGATCAAGCTACCTATAAGATCCTTTCGGAGTATAATATCCGTTATATTTTATGTGACACAAAGAGCGAGATTGTGAAACGGGATGGAAGCATAACGGTTCCGTCCACGCTCCTTCCCAGTGGCTTTTTCATAATAGAAGCTGGTAAAAAAGAGGAAAATATGGTAGGATATACGTTAATTGGCGGTGGATACGGTCATGGGGTAGGAATGTCTCAGAATGGTGCCAAGGCGCTTGGCGAAGAAGGCAGTTCCTACGGTCAGATTCTGGAATTCTTTTTTCCGGGTTGCGAACTGACGGATTCCGATCAGACTGCTGAGTGGTAGATACAACAGATGTCGGTAAATATGATGAGGAAAATGGCGATGTTCCGGTTGGAATAAGTCAGGTGAACTATGAGAACAATCTATAGGTTATATTATATATTTCGAGATTTTAGTTGGCAGATGACGAAGAAAAACATAGCCGCGTTTGCGGCGAGCACAGCGTTCTTCCTTTTTTTGTCCATGATCCCGCTGCTGATGGCATTGTGCGCAATTCTGCCTTACACGACGCTTACGGAGGAGAATCTGATTAACGCCATTACGCAGTTTACGCCGGATGCCATGCATGCATTGGTTATCAGTATAGTGTCGGATGTGTATGCGAGGTCGGCGGGTACCATTACCATATTTGCGCTCGTCACGATCTGGTCTGCGTCCAAAGCCATGCTTGCATTGATCCACGGATTGAATGCGGTGAATGATTTTGAAGAAAGGCGTAATTATTTTGTGTTGCGGTCGATCGCATGTATTTATACGGTGATTATTTTAATTGCAATGATTCTGGCGCTGTTCGTTATGGTATTCGGTAATGTGATTGTGAATTTTCTGCTCGCGGATATTCCGCCGCTGCATATAGTGATGCAGTTTGTCATGCATTTTCGGTTCCTTTTTTCCTGGGTGGTACTGACGCTTATCTTTGCATTGATTTATGCCTATGTGCCGAACAGCAAGATGCGTTTCAAGGGGCAGATTCCGGGAGCAGCCTTTTCAGCAGTTATGTGGAGTGCGGCATCGTTTTTTTTCGCCGTATACGTGGATCATTTCAATGGGTTCGGCACATACGGTGGATTGACTACAGTGGTTATTATGATGATCTGGTTTTACCTGCTTATGTATATTCTGCTGATCGGGGCTCACATTAATCGTTATTTCGGACCGGTGTATAAATTTCTGTTTGGATGGCTTGACAAGTCAGCCAAAAGTCACTAAAATGTCAATAGGTCTGTAATAGGGCATAGTTAATTACAATGATAAAGGCAGTGAAGGTGTCAGTAGAAAATCATTTTCCGACAGAGAGAGGAGATCATCGGCTGTAAGTTTCCTCAGGTTCAGATGGTTTTTTGAATTTCCCACCGGAGCCGTCCGGGTGAAAACAGTAGTCCGGAACGTTACGGCACGTTACGCCGAATGAGGTGTCTGTTCTCTTATGCCTGAAGTATGTAATAACAAACATTGTGGCGGCAGGACAGGAAACTGGGTGGTACCGCGGATATATTTCGTCCCATGTGCATTGCGTGCGCATGGGATTTTCTTATTATAAAACAAAAAGGAGATTAGCGATGAAAGAAAAGCTGGAACAGATCAAGGCAGAAGCGCTGCGTCAGATCGAGGCGAGTGATGCGCTGGAGAAACTGAATGAAGTGAGGGTCAATTACCTTGGCAAAAAGGGAGAATTGACAGCCGTGCTCAAGAGCATGAAGGATGTCGCACCGGAGGAGAGACCGAAAGTAGGACAGCTTGTCAATGAGACGAGAGAAGAGATTGAACGTGTGCTGGAAGCGTCTGTGAAGAGGATGGAGAAATCTGTCCGGGAAGCGAAGATGAAGAAGGAAGTTATCGACGTGACGCTGCCTGCCAAGAAAAACAATGTGGGACACCGCCATCCAAACACGATTGCATTGGAAGAAGCGGAGCGGATCTTCATCGGCATGGGTTATGAAGTCGTGGAGGGACCGGAAGTAGAGAAAGATTACTATAACTTTGAGGCGCTGAACATTCCGGCCGATCATCCGGCGAAGGACGAACAGGACACTTTCTATATTACGGGAGATATTCTGCTTAGGACACAGACATCATCAACCCAGGTACATGAGATGGAGAAGGGAAAACTTCCCATTCGGATGATTGCCCCAGGACGCGTATTTCGTTCCGATGAGGTAGATGCTACACATTCCCCGTCTTTCCACCAGATCGAGGGACTGGTTATTGATAAAAATATTACTTTTGCCGACTTAAAAGGCACGCTGGCGGAGTTCGCAAGAGAACTGTTCGGAGAAGATACGAAGGTTAAGTTCAGACCGCATCATTTCCCGTTTACAGAACCCAGTGCGGAGATGGATGTGAGCTGCTTTAAATGCGGCGGTAAGGGCTGTCGTTTCTGTAAGGGCGAAGGCTGGATCGAAATCTTAGGCTGTGGTATGGTACATCCCCATGTGCTGGAGATGAGCGGCATCGATCCGGAACAGTATACAGGATTTGCTTTTGGCGTAGGACTGGAGCGTATTGCTCTTCTGAAATATGAGATCGACGATATGAGACTGCTTTATGAGAATGATATTCGTTTTCTGAGACAGTTCTGATATCTTTGGAGGAAAGGAGAAAAATAATGAATACAGCATTATCATGGATCAAAGCATACGTGCCTGATTTAGAGTGCACGGATCAGGAATATATGGACGCAATGACGCTGTCCGGCACGAAGGTGGAAGGATACAGCAGGTTAGACAAGAATCTGGAGAAGATCGTTGTCGGTCAGATTGAGAAAATCGAGAAGCACCCCGACGCGGATAAATTGATTGTTTGTCAGGTCAATATCGGTACGGAAGTGGTACAGATCGTGACCGGCGCACCCAATGTTAAAGAAGGCGATAAAGTACCCGTTGTGCTCGACGGCGGTAAAGTGGCAGGCGGACATGACGGCGGACCGCTTCCGGAGGATGGGATTGTGATCAAGGCCGGTAAGCTGCGCGGTGTGCCGTCAAATGGCATGATGTGTTCCATCGAGGAACTTGGCTCTGACAGAAATATGTACCCCGAAGCGCCGGAACTCGGAATTTATATTTTTAAAGAAGATGTGGAGGTAGGCAGCGATGCCATAGAGGCGCTTGGTTTAAGAGATACGGTATTTGAATATGAGGTTACCTCCAATCGTGTGGACTGCTACAGCGTGGTCGGTATCGCAAGGGAGGCGGCGGCAACGTTCCGCAAGCCCTTTTATCCGCCCGAGGTTAAGGTGCAGGGTAACAGCGAGAAGGTAGAGGATTATATATCCGTAGAAGTGCAGGATATGGATCTGTGTCCCAGATACTGTGCGAGAGTATGTAAAAATATTAAGATCGGTCCTTCGCCTAAATGGATGCAGAGGCGTCTGGCGGCGAGCGGTATTCGTCCGATCAATAACCTGGTAGATATTACCAACTATGTGATGGAAGAGTATGGACAACCCATGCATGCATATGATCTGGATACCATTGCGGGACATAAGATTATCGTGCGCCGTGCCAAAGACGGAGACGTATTCCGTACATTGGACGGACAGGACAGAAATCTGGATTCCGATGTGCTGATGATCTGCGATGCGGAGAAGGAAGTCGGACTTGCCGGTATTATGGGCGGAGAAAATTCAATGATTACCGATGACGTGAAGACAGTGCTGTTCGAGGCGGCAACTTTCAACGGTGCCAACATCCGTAAGTCCGCCAAAAGGATCGGGCTGCGCACGGATGCATCGGGTAAATTCGAGAAAGGACTGGACCCTTATAATGCGGAGGCAGCCATCAACAGAGCCTGCCAGTTGATTGAAGAACTGGATTGCGGTGAAGTGATCGGCGGTATCGTGGATGTGCACGACACTATGAAAGATAAGGTAGTACTGCCTTTTGAGCCGGAGCAATATAATAAACTGTTAGGAACCGATGTATCGAAAGAGGAAATGTTGGAAATCTTTAAGATGATAGAGGTAGATTATGATCCGGAGACCAATGAACTGACTGTTCCGACATTCCGGCAGGATCTGCTTAGGCGTTGCGACATCGCGGAAGAGGTGGCACGTTTCTACGGTTATGACAAGATTCCTACCACGCTGCCTACCGGAGAAGCGACGACCGGTAAACTTCCGTTTAAGCTTCGCATCGAGCAGAAGGCACGGGATATTGCCGAGTACTGTGGTTTCTCTCAGGGTATGTGCTATTCTTTCGAGAGCCCGAAAGTGTTTGATAAGCTGCTTTTGGATGCGGATGATCCTGCCCGTCAGGCCATCACCATATCTAATCCGCTGGGGGAAGATTTCTCCATCATGAGAACGGTTTCCTTAAACGGTATGCTGACCAGTCTGGCAACGAATTATAATCGGAGAAATAAAGATGTACGTCTTTATGAATTGGGGAATATTTATCGGCCGAAGGCATTGCCGCTGACAGAGCTGCCGGAGGAGAGAATGCAGTTTACGCTCGGCATGTACGGCGATTGTGACTTCTTCGTGATGAAAGGAGTGGTGGAGGAATTCTTCGACAGCATCGGTGTAAAGGGAAAAATCATTTATGACCCCAATGCAGGTAAAAACTTCCTGCACCCCGGAAGACAGGCGAATATTGTCTATGACGGAAAAACACTCGGTTATCTCGGAGAGGTGCATCCGGAAGTATGTGACAATTATGATATGAAGACGAAAGCTTATGTGGCCGTGCTGGATATGCCGGAAGTGATACCGTATGCGACTTTTGACCGTAAGTACGAGGGAATCGCCAAGTATCCGGCGGTGTCCAGAGATATCAGTATGGTAGTACCCAAGGAGATCATGGTAGGACAGATCGAAGCGGTTATCGCACAGCGGGGCGGTAAGATTCTGGAGGATTATCAGTTGTTCGATATCTATGAGGGCGATCAGATTAAGGACGGCTATAAGTCAGTGGCGTACTCTATCACGTTCCGGGCTAAAGACAGGACTCTGGAGGAAGCGGATGTGTCTGCGGCTATGAAGAAGATTCTGAACGGACTGGATGGCATGGGGATTGAGCTTAGGTCATAGTAGTAATATAATATGTTTACATGAAAATAAGGAAAGTGGGTGTAATTATGGAACATAAGAATACGTGGGAAACTTATAACG
>CAMWXF010000071.1 GCA_947178115.1 uncultured Lachnospiraceae bacterium | reverse complement strand
GCAGAATTTCCGCTTTCATCTGTACGCTCTTGCCTTTGGCGATCTGCTGCACACCGGATATGGTAATGCTGCTGACATAGGGTTTCAACGTAAAGGACGAGGATCTGACCGCACTTGCTACTCCGTTCTCATTTACCGCAATGGCTTTTACGGTTGCCTTCGCCTGATTCTTGATATCAAACGGCTGCTTATACTGCACCGCACCGTTACCGACCAAACCGTTCTTATATGTCGGCGTCTTACCATTGGTTGTATAATAAACGGTTACTTCACCCTGTACCTTAATCGTCACTTTCACGGTCTGTGCCGCTGCTTTATTATCCGGTGCAAAGGATATCGTCGGAGTTGCGGGTTTCGTGACCGCCGTACTCAGTTTCAATGCTTTAGGCAGACTCGTAATGCCTGCTCCCATTCCGGCCCCGGCCTTAATCGCATTCGCCTTCATCGTACTCTCTAAGGCATTCACTCTTGCTTTACCTGTCTTACCACGCACACTCGCATTGCCGGATAAGATAACCGCCGCCTCACCTGCCGCAACAGGACAGGCCATGGACGTACCGCTCATGCGCGCATAATTACTGCCGTCTTTGCTTGTAGACCAGATGAAGACACCCGGCGCGCTTAAATCCACTTTATTACCGTAATTAGAAAAGTATGCCCGCTCATTACCCGCATCCGTAGCAGCTACGCTGATCACATGATCATAGCAGGAAGGATAGGTATAGTTTGCTCCACCGTCATTACCTGATGCGGAGAAGATCGCGATCCCCTGCTCATAAGCCTGATTAACCGCCTGCTGGAATGCGCCGTTATATCCGAGTCCTCCCAGACTCATATTGATGATATCCACGTTCTTTGCCTGCGCCGCCTTGATTCCTTTGATAATATCATCGTCCGTTCCCGAACCATTAGGCAGCACATTGCCGCTGTACAATGTCACACCGGGCGCCACGCCCACTCCCAGCTTACCGTTCGCTTTCGCACCAATTATACCGGCTACATGCGTGCCGTGTCCAACGCTGTCACTTGTTCCAGAGCCAAATATGCTCGTTGCGGACACATCCGTATGGTTCGCAACACCAGTATCCAGAACCGCAACCTTGATTCCCTGACCTGTGTAACCTGCCGCCCATGCGTAGGACGAACCGATAATCGTGTGATGATACTGATAATAAGAATTTGTGGATTTTAAATAAGGATCACCGTAAGCCAAGGCTTCCATATAAGAAGCTTCTGCCTGCTCTGCGCCGTCAATTCCGTCCGCCGCACCTTCCATTTCGTACTCTTCCGTATCTATTTCTATAAAATCATCCTGTTCCGCTGTATCTTCATCTTCCTGCGCACCATCCTGTTCGAAAAGAGCAGTCTGCTCACCATCAGCCGACACATCCTCCAGAATCTCTTCCGAGAGACCCGTCTCATCCGCCGTAATCTCTCCGTATGCATAACGGTAGTAATTCGGCCACACCGCCGGCAGATTAACTTCCTCATTGGCTGCTACCCGCATCGCTTTACTGACTGTGTCCTGTCTGTCCAGTTCCAGCGTTAAAACGCCATATTCAAACGCCACGATCCGGGCGTGATATGCATCGGCAATCTGCTCTGCTTCCTCCTGTGTCTCGGCAAAAGTAATAACCTGCCCGTCTACATAATCAACACCTTCCTCAAAGGCACTAATCTCATCCAAATGAGAAGCCAGATCCCGCTTGCTCTCCATCTGTTCTGATGTAAGCCGGTAATTTGAGGGCATCTGTTCAAACCCTTCCAGCCGTTCGCCTTCATCCGTATCGGCCTCTTCATCCCTTGTTTCTTCCGTACCCTCAACATCTTCGTCGTCTGCTGTATTCTCCGCTCCCTCTGAGTCCTCTTCCGAGTTCTCAGTATCTTCCGCGTCATTCTCTATACCGTCACCATTGGCAGAATCCTCATCCCCGTCACCCTCGTCCGAATGATCGGAATCTGCTCCCGTACCGTCACCATCTGTATTATCCGAATTGGCTCCTATAACATCATCATCCGTGTTGCCGGAATCCGTTGTCCCATTATCTTCTTCTGTATTGTCGGAACCTGTATCTGTGCCATCCGATTCTGTATTTGCGGAATCCTGCCCAGTAGCATTCTCCTCCGTATTGCCGGAATCTGCTGCCGTACCGGCTCCTTCCGAACTTGCAAAATCTCCCCCTGTGCGATCTCCGGCATCATTAACGTCGGTTTCTGTCTGCAACGCAGATACAGGATTCTCACTCGCTTGCACGACCATTGCCGCCCCGGCCGGTTCCACCGCCAAAAGCGCTGCCAAAATCAAGGACAATACTGCTCTGTTTTTTCTTCGGTTTTTTCTCATATTATTTTCCCTCTTAAAACCAACCACGGACGACAAAAAATTTGTTTTGCAAAATTATGAGTAATTCCTCTGAGATGTTTCACATCTCGGAAAATTCTTCGCGAACTCGGAAATGTATATATATCATAGCACATCAAACTTTTAAAAGAAACCGAAAAAATTTCCAAAAAAACACACTCCCATTCACCGAGAGTGTGTCCTGCATTCAAATTACTTTATTTTTTGTGTTACTTTCTGAATTTTTTCTTGCCCTTATTGACAGGTTCTTCCGCTTTGCCGGAAGATATATTCTTAGCCGCATTCAGCGTATCGCCCGTCTGCTCGTCAAACTTCTTCAGCAGTTCCCTCGCCTCGTGAGACAGTTTATCCGGCACCTGTACCACCAGCGTGACATAGTGATCGCCGCGGATATTCTTATTACGCAGAGACGGAACGCCTTTGCCTTTGAGGCGTACCTTTGTATCCGTCTGCGTGCCCGCTTTAACGTCATAAATTACTTTGCCGTCCACTGTATCTATCACGATCTCACCGCCCAGCGCCGCAATTGCAAAAGACATGGGTACGGTAGAATATATGTTTTCATCCTGTCTCTGGAAGATCGGATGTCTGGCCACCACAACCTCTACCAGCAGATCTCCTCTGGGGCCGCCGTTAGTGCCCGGCTCACCCTTGTCGCGGATACGAACGCACTGTCCGTTGTCGATACCCGCCGGAATAGTCACTTGTATTTTCTTCTTATTGGCAATATACCCCGTTCCTCTACAGTCAGGGCATTTATCCTTGATCACCTTACCGGTTCCGTGGCAATCCGGACAAGTCTGGACATTTCTGACAGTTCCGAAGAAAGACTGCTGCGTGAAAACTACCTGCCCCTTGCCGCCGCACTTCGTACATGTCTCGGGACTGGTGCCGGGTTTTGCTCCGGTTCCATGACACGCGGTACATTCATCCTTAAGCTGCAGCTCAAGCTCCTTGTCTACACCAAAAACCGCCTCTTCAAAAGAAATACGGACAGTAGTACGGATATTGGCGCCCTTCATGGGTCCGTTGCTTCTGCCGCTGCGTCGCCCGCCTCCGAAAATATCTCCGAAGATATCTCCGAAAATATCTCCGAAATCGGCACTGTTAAAATCAAAGCCACCGAATCCGCCGGGGCCGCCTGCACCATCGAAAGCAGCATGACCATATTGGTCATACTGCCGTCTCTTTTCAGGATCACTCAAGATTGCATAAGCCTCGGAGGCCTCTTTGAATTTCTTCTCAGCTTCCGCATCGCCGGGATTCATATCAGGATGATACTTCTTAGCAAGAACTCTGTATGCTTTTTTGATTGCGGCGTCATCGGCATTCTTATCTATGCCGAGCACCTCATAATAATCTCGTTTCTGTTCTGCCATACTTATAATCCTCCAAGCCTATCCTTGCTCTTAGACCTCTCTGTAGTCCCCGTCTACCACATCATCTGCCGCACCGGACTGTGCGCTATCGTCAGCCGCACCACCCATATTGCCCATATCGGGACCTGCCTGTGCCTGCTGCATATTCTCATACATTTTTGTGAACAACGCCTGTGCGGAATTAGTCAGCTTCTCTTTCGCCGCTTTCAGTTCGTCGATGTCACTGTCAGACATCTCCTGATCTTTAGTCCTCTCTAAGATACCCTTCACTGTCTGTAAATCCGCTTCCACACCGGCCTTCTCGGATGCGTCGAGCTTATCGCCCACTTCGGAGAGTGCCTTCTCTGTCTGGAATACAAAGGAATCAGCCTCGTTTCTTGTATCAATCGCTTCTTTTCTCTTCTTATCCTGTGCCTCGTACTCTGCAGCTTCCTTCACTGCTCTGTCGATCTCGTCATCGGACATATTGGAACCTGCCGTGATCGTAATATGCTGTTCTTTACCTGTGCCGAGGTCTTTCGCGGACACATTAACAATACCGTTGGCATCGATATCGAAAGTAACTTCAATCTGCGGAACACCGCGCATTGCCGGCGGGATACCATCCAGTCTGAACTGTCCGAGGGACTTATTATCCTTGGCGAACTGTCTCTCACCCTGTACGACATTGATATCCACTGCCGTCTGGTTATCCGCCGCAGTAGAGAATACCTGACTCTTCTTGGTCGGAATGGTTGTATTTCTCTCGATCAGTCTGGTCGCTACGCCACCCATTGTCTCAATAGATAATGACAGGGGTGTAACATCCAGCAATAAGATCTCGCCTGCACCGGCATCGCCTGCCAGCTTACCGCCCTGAATGGAAGCGCCCAGCGCTACACACTCGTCAGGGTTTAAGGACTTACTGGGATCCTTGCCTGTCAGCTGTTTTACTTTATCCTGTACCGCAGGAATACGTGTGGAACCGCCTACCAATAATACCTGACCGAGATCGGAATTGGTCAGACCGGCATCCTTCATAGCATTCTGCACCGGAATTGCTGTCTTTTCTACTAAATCATGCGTCAGTTCATCAAACTTCGCCCTGGTAAGATTCATGTCAAAATGCTTCGGTCCCTCAGCCGTCGCTGTAATGAACGGAAGGTTGATATTCGTTGTGGTTGCGGAAGAGAGTTCTTTCTTCGCTTTCTCAGCCGCTTCTTTTAATCTCTGGAGCGCCATCTTATCATTGGATAAGTCCACGCCTTCCTGTGCCTTGAACTCAGCCAGCATCCAGTCGATTACCTTCTGGTCGAAATCATCACCGCCCAGATGTGTATCGCCGTTAGTGGAAAGTACTTCAATGACACCGTCACCAATCTCGATAATGGATACATCAAAGGTACCGCCGCCCAGATCGTATACCATGATCTTCTGCTCTTTCTCATTGTCCAGACCGTAAGCAAGGGCGGCCGCCGTAGGCTCGTTGATGATACGCTTTACATCCAGACCGGCGATCTTACCCGCATCCTTGGTTGCCTGTCTCTGCGCGTCATTGAAATATGCCGGAACAGTGATAACTGCTTCCGTCACGTTCTCTCCCAGATAGCTTTCCGCATCGGCTTTTAATTTCTGCAGAATCATAGCGGAAATCTGCTGCGGTGAATACTTCTTCTCATCGATCGTGCGTCCTCTGTCCGTACCCATGTCTCTCTTGATAGAGGCAATCGTCTTGTCTGCATTGGTTACCGCCTGACGCTTCGCCGGCTCACCTACAAGCCGCTCTCCCGTCTTGGTAAATGCTACGACCGAAGGTGTTGTTCTTGCACCTTCCGTATTGGCGATAACGGTGGGTTTACCACCTTCCATAACTGCCACGCAGCTGTTTGTTGTTCCTAAGTCAATTCCGATAATTTTACTCATAATTTCTTCCTCCTGTTATGATATATATTTCTAACTTACTACCGCCACCATGCTATGCCTTACCACACTGTCACGATAGGTATATCCCTTCTGTAACTCCTGTGCAACCACGCCGGATTCGTACTCCTCGCTCTCCACCTGCATCACTGCATTGTGGAAATCAGGATTGAACTCTTCTCCGACTGCCGGAATAGGTTTCACATCCATATTCTCAAGCTCTGTCATAAGCTGCTTATAGATCATTTCCATACCCTGCGCGAAACCGCCGTCTTTTTCATTCTCCGGCACGGCCGCCAGCCCTCTCTCGAAGTTATCCACCACCGGCAGGATCTTCTCGATCACGCTCTTCGCACCGGTCTCAAACATGGCCGTCTTTTCTTTCTCGGTCCGCTTCCGGAAGTTCTCGAATTCTGCCATCTGGCGCTTGACCCTGTCTTCCAGTTCTTCGATCTTCTCCTTCAGTGCCTCCTGTTTTTTATCCGCCTTTTCTTTCTTTTTCTTTTCCTTCTTATTATCGTCCTTAGATTCCGCCTTAGCCGGTTCAGCCGCTGCTTCCGTACTGCCGCTGTCCGCTGCCTCTTCGTTTTCCCCGGTCTTAGGAGCTGTTTCTTCGGTCATGTTTTCTTCCTGTAACTTATCTTTCTCCTCTGCCACGCCTCTCATTCCTTTCTGTTATGCCGAACTTGCACATTGCCACGCCTTTGGTCTTAGCCACGCTCGCTGTCGTTCGCGTCATACTTATTTTCTATATAAATCATCTAACTGATGTTTTAACAGTTTCAGATTCTTAACTACATTCTCATAATCCATTCTCTTGGGTCCGATGATACCTATCGTTCCCTTCATTCCTTCGTCCAGTTCATATGTGGCCGTCACAATACTGCAGTCCTTCATGCCCTGCACCGGCGTCTCATTGCCGATATAGACCTGTATGCCGGTATTATTCTCATCCGCCAGATTACCCTGCACAAGCTCGCTTAGAAGCTGTTTTTCCTCGAAGGTAGTGATCAGTTCGCTGGCCCGCTCGTGGTCTGACAGTTCCGGATACTTAAAGAAGTTCTTCGTGCCGCTTGTATAGATCTCCAGATCTTCATCCGCCTTGATCGCCTCGGCAACCGCGTCGATCACATCTGCCACGATCTCACTGTGTATTCCCGCCTGCTGCTTCATTGCTGATATCATTCCCAAATTGATCTCATCCAATGACAACCCGTTCAGATGCGTGTTCAGAAGAATATTCAGTTTCAGAAGCGTCTCATCACTAAGTTCTTTCTCCACCGTGAGCATCGTGTTCTTGATCACGTTGCCTTCCACTACGATAACTGCCAGAATCTGGTTGATATCCACACGGGATAACTGAATGAATTTCAATTTATTACGGTGATACTGCGGTGCGGAAACCATCGCTGCATATTCCGTATTGGTCGCAAGCATTTTTGCCGCCTGTTTCAGGAGATGATCCATCTTATCTTCTTTCTCAAGAAGATTCTCCCGCAGTTCTTCCACTTCCCGCTCTTTCTCTTCCATCATCTTATCCACGTACAGGCGATAACCCTGATCGGACGGAATACGTCCCGCGGAAGTATGCGGCTGCAGAATGTAACCCAGTTCTTCCAGATCCGCCATCTCATTGCGAATGGTTGCCGAACTCAAGTTCAGATCAGTATACTTGGAGATCGTTCTGCTCCCTACCGGCTCTCCGGTCTCTAAGTAGTTGCGAATGATGGCTTGCAATATTTTATATTTTCTTTCGTCTAACTGCATACCATTTCTCCTGTTGTTAGCACTCGACCAGCTAGAGTGCTAACATCTTCTAGTAGTAAGTTATCACTTAAGATTTTTATTGTCAACATTTCCCTGAAAAAAAATTATAAAAAAATTATTAAAAAATCTAGCAAGCTCGATTACGAGATTATGAGTATTCCTGCGGAAAACTCGTCGCAAACTCGAAAAAGCGGCCGATTCAAGTTTTCCTCAAATCGACCGCTTCTGCGTCATTTTAATAACCGGCTATGTAAATTAGATGCCGAAGTTACCTGTCACATCTCCGTTGATTACGTAGTAAACTACGTTCTCTTCCG
>CAMWXF010000070.1 GCA_947178115.1 uncultured Lachnospiraceae bacterium | reverse complement strand
ATGATAAACTTAAGATTCTGTTCGCAGAAGAAGGTAAGCGGGCGTTTGCATACAAGAGGGATGATCTGATCATGCTGTGCAATCCTTCAGACAGGGAGGAGATTATTCCTGTTGAAATAGAAAATACAGATGTTATTTATTGCATCGGATCGGTGAAAACGGAAGAAGGTGGTTCTGCACTTGAGCCGCAATCTTTTGCGATCTGCCGGAAATAGCCTCTTGTAAAATGATTCCGACTGGAATATACTAGATGTAGGGTTCGCTTTTTAGACAAAATACCCTAAATTGTGTTTTGGGAGCGATATCAATGGTATTTTCCAGTTTGGGATTTTTATTCCGGTTTCTGCCGGTTTTTATGTTGATATATTTGATCGTTCCCGCCAAATACCGCAATATTGTTTTATTGGTGGGAAGTCTTTTTTTCTATGGAGTGGGGGAACCGTACTTTGTTCTGCTGCTTATTTTATCTGTTCTAGTGAATTACGGATTGAGCAAATATATGTTCTGGGAGCCGCGTTCTTCCCAGCCGGATCGAGGAAAGAAGCGGGCAAGACGCAGGAAGACGGCGCTGATATCGGCGCTGGTCATTGATTTCGGCATATTGTTCGTGTTCAAGTATTGGGATTTTACCGCCGGCGTTATAAATGATCTGGCAAATCGTGAGACGATACCCCTTCTTATGTTAGCGCTGCCGCTGGGGATCAGTTTCTATACTTTTCAGATGGTATCCTATCAGATAGACTGTTACCGCGGTACGATGGAAGAACCGGCAGGGTTCATATCCTTTGCCGCATATGTCAGCATGTTTCCGCAGTTGATTGCAGGACCGATCGTGCGGTATGACGAGGTGTCGGATCGGATGGCGGGCAGGAAGATCCGTATTCGGGATCTGGAGAACGGGCTGAAGCTTTTTACAGTCGGATTAGGACTTAAGGTGCTGTTGGCAAACCAGATCGGCACACTATGGAATACGATTATGTCAGCGGGTGCGGGAAACTTACATATTACGGTGGCATGGCTGGGAGCGATCGCTTATTCTTTCCAGATCTATTTTGATTTCTGGGGATATTCCGTGATGGCCATGGGGCTTGGCAAGATGCTGGGATTCAGGATTCCGCGCAATTTTGATGATCCGTATGTATCGAGGTCGATTTCGGAATTCTGGCGCAGGTGGCATATAACGCTGGGCAGATGGTTCCGTGAGTATGTTTATTTTCCGATGGGCGGCAGCCGCAAGGGCAGCCTTAGGACGGTGGTCAATCTCTTTGTTGTATGGGCGTGTACCGGACTGTGGCACGGAGCCAATTGGAACTTTTTACTCTGGGGAATGTTGTTTTTCTTGATTCTCACAGTGGAGAAAAACAGTTACGGCAGGAAGCTGGAACAGTCTAAGGTGATCGGACATATTTATACGCTGGTGATCATACCAATCACATGGGTGGTGTTTGCGATCACGGACTTAGGACAGCTTGTGGCATACTTGGGAAATTTGTTCGGCATTCACAGGGCGGCAGTTATGGTAGGCATGCCGCAGCTGGAACGGTATCTGCAACAATATTGGGTGTTATTGATTGCTTGTATATTGTTTGCCACCCCTTTTCCGAGGCGGTGGTATCAGCGGTGGAAAGACAGATGGTTTATGGTGGTGGTACTGCTTTTGATCTTCTGGTTTTCGGTGCGTGAGATCATGGTGGGAAGTAATAATCCTTTCCTGTATTTCCGGTTTTAATAAATAAGGTTCCGATAATAGCGATAGCAATAATGGGATACAGATTTTAAACATATAATCTACAGACTGAGTGATGGTGAGATGAATAACATATGAAAAAGAAGAAAGCGACAGCGCAGAAAAAGCGTGTAAAGCACGGACAACAGAGAAAAAATAACGCAAAGCGGGCACAAAACAGTGCAAAGCAGCAGAAGAAGAGCAGTGCGGGAAAGATTAAGAGCAGTAGTGCAAGTCAGCAGAAAAAAAATACGGTACAACAAAAGAAAAGTAACGTAGAACAACCCAAGAAAAGCAACGCGGAACAACCGAAGAAAAGTAATGCAGGACAGGCAAAGGTCAGTGCAGAGCAATTAAAAAAGAGCGGAGCAGAGCAGCCAAAGAAGAAGGCGACGGAACAGTCATCAAAGAGCAGCACGAGTCAGAAGCATAATACGAAACAGAAACAGAAACAGGGCAGTACAGAGCAGAGGAAGGATAGTGAGGACCGGAAGCAGAGCAGCACTGAACAGCGAAATAGCAGTTCCGTGCAGACGAAGGTCAGCGCAGAGCGGAGAAGGGGTAAGCCGGAACAGAAAAAGAGCGAATGGAAAGAGATTCTGTATAATTGTCCTTATGTACTGGGAATCGTATTTACGTCTTTGATTGTGATGTTGTGGTCTGATGAGATCGGCTTCAAAGCGATCGCCAGAGAGGCGCAGACGGTGATGGTGCAGAGCGGAATGATCGGAGACTCCGGGCAGACGGAACTCGAAAAACATCTGTTATTGGAAGAGGATGATGAGCTTTCGGCCGATAAGCCTGAGAGTGAAGCCGGAAATGAAGATGTCCTGGAAAATAATTCCGAAATTGATGACAAACTGGAAGAAAATGCAGGAAAACGCAAGGATGAATCTGACGATAAAGAAAATGATAATGATTTGCAAAACGATATAAGCAACGAAGAAAATATTGAAAATACAGAAGGAGCGCAAGGAATCGGAAAAGGAATCACAAAATTTGAAATTTATGATCCGCAGGAAATTGATTCCATATATTATTCTGATGCAGGAAAAGTTGCATTGACGACAGAGTATCCATATACCAAAGAAAACATTGGTTATTTTCATGATGCGGCTTTCCTTGGGGACTCCAGAACTTTAGGAATATCAGATTATGCGGGATTGGAGGAGGCCGATTTCTATTGTGACAGCGGTATGATGATTTTTAAGCTGCTGGAGGAGAAGGTTACTTACCAGAAAACGGGAGACAAGGTTGATCTGAATCAGGTGCTTCAGGAGAAACAGTACGGTAAGATTTACATTATGCTGGGGATGAATGAACTGGGGTACGGTAATACTGAAATGTATCTGGAGCAGTACCGCAAGGTATTGAATCAGATCAAAGAGTGGCAGCCTCAGGCGATTATCTATGTTATGGCGAATCTTCATGTCAGCAGGGAAAAGAACAATATGGAGACGGAGTTTAACAATATCAATATCAACGATAAAAATGCGGCATCAGCGCAACTGGCCAATGGAACGGATATTTTCTATCTGGATGTCAATCCGCTGTTTACAGATAGTGATGGTTTCTTAAATGCAGATTTAAGTTTTGACGGTGTACATCTCTATGCGCAGCATTATGATGTGTGGCGGGAGTTCCTCTTGGAACATGCCGTGGAACCTGCGGAGGTCGCGGAAGAGTAGGAGAATTGACATGGAAGAAGTCCGTCTGAATAAATATCTGGCATCCTGCGGAATCTGTTCCAGACGGGATGCGGACAAATTGATTGAGCAGGGTGTTGTCACGGTAAACGGAGAGAAGGCCATGCAGGGTATTAAGGTGACCTGCCGGGACGAGGTGTGCGTTCGCGGCAAGAAAGTCTCCGGCCCCGACAGTAAAGTTGTGCTTGCATATTATAAGCCCATGGGTGTTGTATGTACGGAACGGGATGCACATGCAAAGAAGATTGTGGCGGAGGAGATTCGATATCCCGTGAGGGTCACCTATGCGGGAAGGCTTGATAAGGATTCGGAAGGACTCCTGCTCATGACAAATGACGGGGATCTCATAGAGGCCATGATGCGCGGAGCTAACCGCCACGAGAAAGAGTACATTGTCAAAGTAAAGCAGGAGTGGACCGAAGATGCGCTTTCACGTATGCGTCAGGGGATATATTTAGATGAACTTGAAGTTACGACACGACCCTGCGAAATAGAGCAACTGGGTCCTAAGACGATCCGCATGGTGCTGACGCAAGGATTGAACAGACAGATTCGGCGCATGTGTAAGGCGCAGGGGGTTGAAGTGAATTCTCTTAAGAGGACACGTGTTATCAATGTGGAACTTGGCAGCCTGAAACCCGGAGAGTATCGGGAATTGACAAGGGATGAAATGAGAAGTCTGTATCAGAAATGCGGGCTCAAGATCGCAGAATAAAAGGAATGGCAGGTATTTTTTTGTGGATGAGAAGACAAGAAACCGAATGAAAGAGCTGGTCTCAATTTTGAATAAAGCGTCTGAGGCATATTATGCGCAGGACACGGAGATTATGAGTAACTTTGAGTATGACCGGTTATATGATGAGCTGACACGACTAGAAGAAATAACGGGCGTTACACTCGCAGACAGTCCCACGGTGCATGTAGGATATGAGGCAGTGGAAGAGCTGCCGAAGGAAAGGCATGAAAGACCGATGCTGTCGCTTGCTAAAACGAAGAGCAGAGAAGAACTGCGCGACTGGCTGAATGGTAAAGAAGCGCTGCTTTCATGGAAACTGGACGGGCTTACGATTGTGTTGACGTATATGGACGGAAAACTTGCCAAGGCGGTTACCAGAGGAAACGGCGAGGTGGGCGAGGTAGTCACGAACAATGCCAGAGTGTTTCGCAATGTGCCGGTGTCGATTCCTTATCGGGGCGAACTGGTGGTGCGGGGAGAGGCCGTAATCAGTTACAGTGAGTTTGAGAAGATCAACAGTCGGATCGATGAGGCGGAGGCGAAGTATAAGAATCCCCGTAATCTGTGTAGCGGTTCTGTCAGGCAGCTCAATAACGAGATCACGGCGGCACGTAATGTCAATCTGTATGTTTTCAGTCTCGTTAAGGCGGATGGTGTTGATTTTCATAATTCCCGTTCGGCACAGTTTGACTTTCTGACAGAGCAGGGATTTGATATAGTGGAAAACAGACTTGTGAATCCGGATACGATTGAGGACGAGATAGCTTATTTTGAGAATAAGATTCAGTCATATGATATTCCTTCTGATGGACTTGTACTGATTTATGAAAATATCGCATATGGACAGTCACTTGGCAGAACAGCGAAATTCCCCAGAGATGCCATTGCTTTTAAGTGGGCGGATGAACTGCGGGAAACAGTGCTTCAGGAGATGGAGTGGAGTGCAAGCAGGACGGGGCTTATTAATCCGGTGGCGATTTTCGAGCCGGTCGAGTTGGAGGGAACGACTGTCAGCCGCGCTTCTGTGCATAATGTCAGTATCGTGCGCGGACTTAAGCTTGGCATCGGTGATCGCATTACTGTCTATAAGGCCAATATGATTATTCCGCAGATCGCTGAGAATCTGACGCAGAGTGATACGTTGGAGATTCCGAAGGTGTGTCCGGTGTGCGGCCAGCCTACGGAGATTCGCCGGGTCAATGATGTACAGTCATTGTACTGCGTGAATCCTTCCTGTGATGCGAAGAAGATCAAGGCATTTACATTGTTTGTGAGCCGGGATGCCATGAATGTGGACGGACTTTCGGAGTCTACGTTGGAAAAATTTCTGGCAAGAGGCTTTCTGCATGAATTTGCCGATATTTTCCATTTACAGCGGTATCAACAGGAAATTACACAGATGGAGGGGTTCGGTGAGAAATCCTACAATAATCTGATAGAGAGCATAGAGAAATCCAGAGATACCACGCTGCCCAGAGTGATATACGGACTCGGCATCGAGAATGTAGGGGTGGCAAACGCCAAACTGCTGTGCCGTCATTTCCGGTTCTCCATTGAGGCGCTGCGGGTGGCGGATGTGGAAGAGCTGAGTGCGATTGACGGGATCGGAGAGGTGATTGCCGGCAGAATCTATGACTTTTTCCATAATGATGAGCGGATGGAACAGCTTAATCATTTGCTGCAGGAAGTGAGAATTGCCGTGGAAACTGTGGAAGAGGAAGGATCGCAGACTCTGTCAGGGATGAGCTTTGTCATCACGGGCAGTTTGGAACACTACGAGAACCGTAATGCCCTTAAGGATGAGATCGAGGCAAAGGGTGGTAAAGTGACAGGCAGCGTTACCGGTAAGACAACGTGCCTGATCAACAATGACACAACCTCTCAGTCCTCCAAAAATAAGAAGGCCAAGGAACTGGGCATCCGTATTATATCGGAAGAAGAGTTTATAGAGGAATATTTGTAATACAGAATATAATTACGTCTGTTATATATCCCTCACATCATAAGGCGTAGTCTGGTACACATAGAAGTTCAGCCAATTGGAATACAGAAGCTGTCCTGTGGAACGCCAGTTGACGATGGGCGGATTTTCCGGATTGTCATCAGGGAAGTAGTTTGCCGGTATTGTCGGATTCATGCCTTTATTCAGATCCCTGAAATATTCTTGTGCCAGTGTGTCGGAATCATATTCCGGGTGACAGGTGATGAAGAAATGCCGGCTGTCGATGGTTTTGACAATGGTGACACCGGCTTCATCGGAGACAGCCATCAGTTCCAGCTCCGGCACGGAGGCTATTTTTTCTGCAGCTATCCCCATGGCACGGGATTGCGGTGCATAGAAAATATCATCGAATCCCCGAAACAGAGGAGAATTTTTCTTTACGATTCTGTGGGCATAGACACCAGACAGCTTCGTCTCCATATCATAACGGTCTAAGCCATAGAGATAATAGAGTCCCGCAAAAGCGCCCCAGCATAGATGCAGGGTGCAGTGGACATGGGTCTTGCCCCAATCCATTATGGCGCACAGTTCCTTCCAGTAAGTAACATCCTCGAATTTGACATAATCCAGAGGCGCACCGGTGATGATCATACCATCGTACTTGCGGTCTTTAACCTGATCGAAGGTGGTATAAAAAGATTCCAGATGATTGGAATCTATATGCTGCGGTGTATAGCTGGCTGTCTGCAGGAATTCCACATTGACCTGAAGCGGTGTATTGGACAATTTGCGCAGGAGCTGTGTCTCGGTCACGATTTTCGTGGGCATGAGATTTAAGATCAGCACGTTTAGGGGACGGATGTCCTGATGTAACGCGCGATATTCCGTCATGACAAATATATTTTCATTCTCCAGAATGCTGGTTGCCGGTAAAGAATCCGCTACTCTGATAGGCATAACATAACCTCGACTTTCCTGCACCGCCATGAAGTATTTGTATCGGTCGGTGCTAAACAATTTTATAATATAATAGTTACTTTCCAGATATTTTAACCCAGATGATGTCTGAGATAATCTGTGAATAATAACATATAATAGATTAACATAAAAAAATGATTCTTGCAATAATTGCACATTTGAATAAAATGCGATATAATCTAAGAGCTGGGCAACTATACAGCATGGCAGAGGGGGACAAAACGGCATGGAGACAGCCTATCAGAAAGTGAAAGTGCATAATGAACTGGAATGGTGTCAGGTAACGGACCTGGAAACCAAAGAAAGAATTGAGAAGGCGCTGCTTAAGAACAGGGTATCCTATTTCGTGAAGTGGGAAAAACCGAAACTCTTTTCCGGCGAGAAATTCGGCACATGTATTTTTTGTGTAAATCAATTGCAAAAGGAGATTGCCGATGAGGCGATTCATGGACTGGAAGAGGAAATCAAGGGGAAGATTAAATTTGTCAATCGCAAGGTAGATAAAACCTTCTATTAATTAAAAGTTCTATTAAATAAAACATTCTGTATAAATTTAACAGAAAACAGGAATGTAATGAAGCAGGAAGCGCAGCAACGAAAATTTTGTATGCGGTTTCGGAATAGAGGAAACAATGAGCAGTTGTGATA
>CAMWXF010000069.1 GCA_947178115.1 uncultured Lachnospiraceae bacterium | reverse complement strand
AACCCGGCGGCAAAGCACGCCTTTGGGCGCTGATTTTCAGTAAGCTGGCGTTTTTCCTGGTGTGCGAGTTTGTTCTACATATGAGAAAGCGCAATCGATATTCACTCAGTATCTTTCAATGGACCATTCAGTTATCCTGCTTTTTCATAACATTTCTTATTGCTTATCTGCAATTTAACATATCAATGAAAAATGACAATATGCCGGAGTTTCTTCCGGTGAGTATACTGATTATGGTTCTGAATATTTTGTTGTATGTTCTATTGGACAGAATGAAACATGACAACCTGATCAAACAGGAGTACAGGGTTTCTAAGATAAGTCTTGCCGCACAGGAACGTCTGGTCGATGAAGCGAGGAAACAGTACATGGAGATGAGGACTCTGCGACACGACGTGCGGCATTACCTTATGACTGCGGCAGAACTGATAGGTGCAGAGAAAACGGAGGAAGCCAAAGATTATATTGAGAAGATCATTGATGAGAAAGTGGATCAGGCGGCCTTCGGAATAGACACGGGAGATGTGGTGATTGATGCCGTGATCAATAGCAGGATCGCGGTCTGCCTGAAAAATCATATTGAAATGAAATGTATGATCGATTCACGTTTTAAAGGTGTCAATAACGTAGATATGAGCGTACTGCTTTCTAACGCGCTGGACAATGCCATAAGCGGATGTGAGGGTGCAGAGTCAGCGGCGATTGAGCTGGTCATCGGCACCAGAAAAGCATTTACCTATATTATTGTTAAGAACAGTATCAAAGAGTCTGTTCTTGCAAAGAACCCGAATCTTGAGACGGATAAAGAGAATAAAACGGCTCACGGGTTTGGTATTATGTCCATACGAAAGATTGCGGAGAAATATAAGGGAAGTGTTGAATTTAAAGAGGAAGATCATACTTTCATTGTGGAGATCTGGCTCGAAAATATCCTTCCATTTATGCTGTAAGCGTGCCGTTCGTGTTGTGAATATTGTAATCAAATTTGCTCTGTGATATTATTAATGATAGTCATGCTGTCAAATAATCTGCTGCAGCATGGTACAACAGTGAAAAGGGATGAATGATAAGACAATGAGACATACAAAGGTTAAAATCATTACGGCTACAGCGGCTCTTACGGTAACATTACTTGGCATGACAGGATGCTCTAATTTGAAACAGGAACCGCTTCCCGAGGTTAAACTTTCAATTTGGTGGAGTGACGAAGGTGACAGGGAGCTGATTGATCAGATCATAGAAGAATTTAAAACAGAGTATGCTGACGAGGCTCTATTTGATATAACCGTCAGTAAGGAAAATGTTCAGACTTCGAAAGAAACAGTGTTGTCCAATCCGGATAATGCTGCAGATATCTATATATTTGCGGACGATCAGTTTGAGGCGCTCAGACAGGCAGGGGCGCTTCTTGAGATTACCGAGGATGCGGATCAGGTGATTGATGCAAATGGTGGTGTTGATAACGGTGCATGCCGCTCTGCAATGTATGGCGGCAGACTGTATGCTTATCCGTTGACGTCGGGAAACGGGTATTTCCTATATTATAATTCGGCTTACTTTGGGGAAGAAGATATTGAGAGTCTTGACAGGATACTGGAGATTGCGGCCGAAAACGAAAAGAAGATGGCCATCGACTTTTCGAGCGGCTGGTATATTTATTCTTTTTTCAAAGGTGCCGGTCTGGAACTGGGATTGAACACGGACGGAGTCACAAATTATTGCAACTGGAATGCCACAGACACACCTTATAAAGGAGTTGATGTTGCCGAGGCTATGCTTAAGATCGCGTCGCATGAAGGTTTCCTAAGCTGTGATGATGCGGGGTTCTTAAACGGAATAAGGAACGGGACAATCATCGCCGGCGTTAATGGTGCGTGGAATGTGGAAGCCGTTAAGAAAGCATGGGGAGAGAACTTCGCCGCGGCAAAGATGCCTTGCTATACGCTTGCAGGGGACAGTGTACAGATGTGCAGCTTTTCGGGTTATAAACTGCTCGGGGTCAATCCAAATTCGGAGAACAGTTATTGGGCAATGAAACTGGCCAAGCGGCTTTCCGATGAGGAGGCACAGATCAAGCGGTTCGAACTGATCGGAGAGTGCCCCTCGAACGTCAAGGCGGCTTCGTCCACGCTTGTGCAGGATTCCCCTGCGATTGCAGCGCTTGCGGAGCAGTCAGAATATGCTTATGCCCAGCGTATAGCGGGTTCATACTGGCATCCGTCTTATATTTTCGGGATTACAATGGCAGGAGGAAATTCGGACGATCAGGATCTACAGACTTTGCTTGACAATATGACTATGGAAATAACGGGAAAGACTGAATAAATAAGACCCGAATATGTGTTTTAGGGGAGGGGCAGATGAAACTGATCAAACGTATTCCTTTTCAAATGTTTATACTGAATCTGGTTGTAAGTATTGTATGTGTTGCGGGTGTGCTGGTCATGCGGTATACCATGAGTGAAATATCGGATGGCTATAAGCAGAGCATTGAAGAAAATATAAGAGACAGGCTTAATATGTCAGATCTGTGCAGGCTGATGGGGCGGCATCACATCATTCTCTCCTGGCATACGTTGACGGATTCTCCCGAAGAAAAACGGCTCTATGAGGAGAAAGCGACGTTGTTACAACAGGATATCATGGATAAACTGGATGAAATAACTGAGCATATCTCAATCAATGAGGAAGAGCAGTTGTTCCATACGGTATATTCCAATACAATCGGCTATTTCAGCGATGCGGATAATGTATTTAAGATGAGCCGTGAGGGCAACAGTTCTACCGCGAAATATTATATTACTTCCTATCTGGCGGATTCTATCGACGAGATCACGGATGATATTGATCTCATGGATGAATATATTGCCGAGCAGATGAATGCTACCGGTGAAAAGATAGAGCACAGCATTTACATAGCAGAGATCAGTGAAAAGATATGTATTGTGAGCATGTGTCTTGTTATGGCAATATGTATATTTTTGTGTGTCAGTATAACGTCGCGGCTGGAGAAGTACAAGAATCAGCTTGAGGCGGAAAATGAGCTTAAGACACAAACGTTGATTCGGCACAATCGCAGAATGCTTGCGATTCAGGAAAATGCGATTATCGGAATGGCAGGCTTGATCGAAAGCCGCGATCAGGACACGGGAGAGCACGTTAAGCGTACCAGCAGATATGTGGAGCTTCTGACGCATGCCGCGCAGAAAGCGGGGTATTGCACGGATATTCTGACAGACGACTATGCGGAGCTGCTGATTAAGGCGGCGCCTATGCATGATATCGGCAAGATTGCGGTTTCAGACGCCATTCTCCAGAAACCCGGGCGGCTCACCGATGAAGAGTTTGAGGCAATGAAGATGCATACCACGGCGGGCGAACGCATCATAGTGGAAGTTATGAGCGGTATAGAAGAAAAAGGCTATATTGATATAGCCATGCAGGTTGCGGTGGCGCACCATGAGAAATGGGACGGAAGCGGCTATCCAAAGGGAATTAAAGGCAATGAAATTCCCATAGGTGCGAGGATCATGGCTGTGGCGGATGTCTTTGACGCATTGGTTTCCAAGCGCTGCTATAAGGAGCCGATGCCCGTGAACAAAGCGTTTGATATCATAAGAGAATCCGGCGGCAGTCACTTTGATCCGGAACTTGCCAGACTTTTCTGCATGATCAGGAGTGAGGTCGAGACGGTTCTCGGAGAGTAGAAGCTGGAAATGTAATCTCCAGTATATCGTCAAAAGGTATTTTCATGTTTACAATTTGTAATAATCGGCTGGTTTCGTCTATTCGGGCGACCATGCCGGTTATTTTGATATATTCATCTTTATGGAAATAGACTATGGTAGCCATTTTCCCTTTTCTGAGCATGTGCATTTGACGGTCTAATTCTTCGGCCATCTCTTCGGATAATTCTATTTTCGGCACAGTGATTTTCTCTTTGGCGGCCAGCGCTTCCGGCAGGTTTTTCAGCGCCGCAAAGGGCATGAACTGCTTGGCACGTTCTTCTATTGGCATTTTATTCTTAGGTTTACTCGCCACTTTTATGTCCTCCGATCTGATGATTTCGTTCTCTGGTGGTGGCGCCTTCTTCAAGGTTCATACCTTTCAGAATGGCATCCTTGCCGAATTTATTCTTGATGGTCAGGACAGCCTGCTGCATCTTGCGGCTGCGTTCCAGTTCTTCTCCGTCCACGAAGAAATGATATTGATGGTACTCTTCAGGCATGACATTGTTGCAGGTGATGTTGACACGATGGACACCGTATCCGGGGTTGACGATTCGTTCATAAAGCGCTGTCACGGCAGGGATGAGCAGCAGGTCGGAATTCGTCTCCACGGGCAGCGTCGTCGTGCCGTGGGCGGACGGAACATTCAGTCGGTTGGAGTAACCGACATGCAGGGTGACGGATTTGGTAATCAGATTCTGGTCCACCAGATCGAGGCAGAGCAGATCCGTCATTTCTTTTACAACCAGCAGACCTTTTTCAAAAGAATAGTCACAGCCGAGTACCTGACCGCTGCTGATACAGTTGGTGTGGGAGCGGTAGGATTTGATATCGGCCATAGTAACAGGCTCGCGTCCCCATGCGTGATCAATGAGAAGTTCTGCGTCAATTCCGAAGAGGCGATAGAGGAGATTCTCATCAGCCTCGGCTATATCCCGCATGGTTCGGATGCCGTAGGGTTCCAGGCGTCTTGCAATGCCTGCGCCGATGCGCCAGAAATCGGTGAGGGGCCTGTGATTCCATAGACTGTGGCGGTAACTTTCCTCATCCAGTTCTCCGATATAATCAGCGGCGTGCTTGGCAGTGATGTCCAATGCGACCTTGGCAAGATACAGATTCGTTCCCACGCCGCAGGTTGCCCGTATGCCGGTAGCGTGGTAGATGTCCTCCATGATCCGTTGTCCGAGTTCGCGGGCGGACAGACGATACAGCGTCAGATAGTCCGTAACGTCCATGAATGCTTCATCTATGGAGTATACGTGGATATCTTCTTTGGCGATATATTTCAGGTAAATCGCGTAAATATCCGCGGAAGTGTCAACGTATTTCTGCATACGTGGCGGTGCGGTCAGATATTTGACGTTCTTCGGAATCTCGAACAGGCGGCAGCGGTTCCTTACGCCCAGCGCTTTCATGGCGGGCGTGATGGCGAGGCAGATCGTCTTCTCGGTACGTTCCGGATCTGCCACTACCAGGTTAGTGGTCATAGGATCAAGACCCCGCGCGACACATTCCACGGAGGCATAGAAAGATTTTAAATCAATGCACAGATAAGTACGCTGCTGTTCCATGTGAACAGCCTCCTTTCAAACATATCGTATTCGCCACACATTTTTATGCGATAGGAAATTCCTTTATGGGAAATTCTCTGGCGTATTTTCGAGTTTGCGAAGCAAATCCCGCAAGGTTAATCTGCTTCGCAGATTTACTCACAGTTAATTTGCAAAGCAAATTTACTGTTATTATAGCACGCGAACATATGTTTGCAAACGAAAAAATATGAGAAAGCGGAAAAAATCCGGATAAAAAATTGCGGAAATAAATTTCAAAGAAACAGAGGACAGAAGAACGAAAAAATGTTAGAATGACTATAACTGTGTTACGGCAGCAGTAAAGAACGCTGTTTGAAGTATAGGAAAGGGAATACATACGAATGAGTGTAATTAGCAGCAAGGATGTCAACGAAATCATCAGAAAAACACTTGGCATTATAAACCAGAAGATTATGAATCATGGGGAGATCACAGGATATATCCTCTACAAGATGATGGAGTATGAGAATGCATACACGGAGCAGCACTATACGGAACAGGAAATGGTGGACTACACCATGATCGGTATTCTGCATGATATCGGACTTTATAAGGAAGACAATGTCAAGAACGTGAGTGACTTTGAGACAAAGAATCTGTGGCCCCACTCCATTTACGGATTTCTGTTTTTGAAATACCTGACACCCATTGGAGACAAGGCAGAGGTAGTACTGTATCATCATCTGGACTATAACAGACATAATCTGATTCAGAGTCGTTATATGCATATCATTGAACTTCTGAATCTGGCAGATAAGATGGACACTTTTTTGCACTTGAAGGATGAGAGACTGGAACCAGAGTTTTTCGGGAAGTACCGGGATATCAAATTTTCCGGTGCCGCGCTTGATCTTTTCCAGAAGGCGGAGGAGCGGTACGGTATCACGGAGAATCTGGTGAGCGGTAAATACAGGGAAGAACTGGATGTTTTACTGGCGAAGCGCGCTTTCTCCGAACAGTATAAACGCGGCTTTCTGGAGATGCTCGTGTACACCATTGATTTCCGAAGCGAGCACACGGTGGTCCACACGTTAGCTACGGTGCATTTCGCGGAGCAGCTTGGAAGGCTGGCAAGGCTATCCGGTAAAGATTTAAGAGATCTGCATTACGGCGCGCTCCTGCATGACCTGGGTAAGATCGCGATCCCGCTTAATATACTGGAATCAACAGGGCGGCTGAGCGACGATGAGATGAAGATCATGAAAGCCCATGTGCGTATCACGGAGATGATTCTGGAGGGAGTCGTGGATGATGCGGTATTGCAGATTGCGGTCAGACATCACGAGAAGCTGGACGGCACAGGGTATCATAAAGGGCTGAAGGCGGAAGATCTGACGCTGGCGCAGCAGATCATTGCGGTAGCAGATATCTTAAGCGCTCTGTATGGTAAGCGAAGCTACAAGGAGGCATTCAGCAAGGAAAAGATACTGGATATCATGAACGGCGATGCGGACAGGGGCAAGATCAATAAGAATGTAGTGACCAGTCTGGAACGCAATTATGATAACATCATCAAAGAATTTGAGAAAGAGAAAGAGAATACGATCGGGTTGTACCTTAAGATCAAAGAGCAGTATGCTGCTATAAGCGAGAGGTTTAAGATGTTCGATTAGTATGAGAAGAAAAGGAGACTGAATATGGAAAAGGCAAACGTATACTTTACAACATTTAAGGCAACGGGAAATGAGACACTGTTGCAGAAACTGCATCGTCTGATGAAGACGGCCGGATTCGAGACGATTGACTTTACGGATAAATACGCGGCAATCAAAATTCATTTCGGCGAGTATGGCAATCTGGCATTCCTGCGGCCAAACTACGCCAGAGTGGTGGCGGATTACGTCAAAGAGCTGGGCGGCAAGCCATATCTCACGGACTGCAATACGCTCTATGTGGGCAGTAGAAAAAATGCGTTGGACCACTTGGAGACGGCTTACATAAACGGTTTTTCACCTTATCAGACAGGCTGTCATGTCATCATCGGTGATGGACTAAAAGGCACTGACGAGACGATCGTACCGATTAACGGGGAGTACGTGAAAGAGGCAAAGATCGGCCATGCCATTATGGATGCGGACGTTTTCATTTCGCTGACACATTTTAAGGGACATGAGATGGCGGGCTTCGGCGGTGCGCTTAAAAATATCGGTATGGGATGCGGTTCCAGAGCAGGTAAGATGGAGCAGCATTGTGATGGGAAGCCGAGCGTGAAAAGCGCAGCGTGTGTAGGCTGCGGTGCATGTGACAGGATCTGTGCCCATGGCGCACCGGTGATCGAGAATGGAAAAGCGCATATTGACCATAATAAGTGCGTAGGATGCGGACGGTGTCTGGCGGTTTGCCCGAAGGATGCGATTGCCGCGGATTTTTCGGACTCTATTGCTATGCTCAATTATAAGATGGCGGAATACAGCCTGGCAGTCTGCAAGGATCGTCCCT
>CAMWXF010000068.1 GCA_947178115.1 uncultured Lachnospiraceae bacterium | reverse complement strand
GGCGACCACCGAGATCTACACGTAAGGAGTCGTCGGCAGCGTCAGATGTGTATAACAGCCAGATTATAGACTTGATCACGGAAGTCAAGTCGGTTATAGCAATTCCGGAAGAATTCCCCTTTTACACAAGCGAAAACCTCGAAGGCACGGAACCTTCGAGGTTTTTGTTTATACGTTGCATGATTGGTATTTTCATTAGCGCTACTTCACTACCAGCACCGAGTACCCCGGCATCGTCGCCACACCATTCTCGATCGTAACCGCCTCATCTCCTGTAGTGAGCGTTGCCCGCACCTCTGTGTTATCTCCCACTGCATTGCCATTCAGCGTAATACTGCTCAAATCTACCGTCTCATTCTCTGCACCCGTGTTGAACACGAGAAGCACTTCCGAACCGTCGTATACCTTACGAAGCACACATACCTTTTCACCGGATACTTGATCCAGATATTCTGCCGTTCCTCTGGCAATTTCGGGATTCTGGTTTCTGACCTTGATCGCCTTCTTATAGTAATTGTAGATCGAACTGCCATCCGGCTGCTGTTCCTCCAAGCTGTCATACTTCATCTCGAAAGAATCCATATCTGCAGGACCGTCGCACATGCCTTCCGTCTTCGCGTCCTTACTCCAGTACATGGGTGCACGCTTATTCTCATCCTTGCCGGATCCTTTCATGCCCAGTTCCTCGCCGTAATAGACAAAAGCAGAACCGCTCATAAACAGATTCATCGCTCCTGCCATCTTCACGCGGTTTAAGGAATTTTCTCCTACATAATAACCGACACTTCTCGCCATATCGTGGTTTGTATAAAAAGGCGCGTCAATATAGTTTTCATTATACTGTCCGAAAGTCTCTGTAAGTGACGCACAGGAAGTGCCGTACTTCTCCGCCGATGTACCGTTCATAACCTTTGCGATAACGCCCTCCGCTCCCGCAAAAGCAAAGTTAAAGAGACTGTCCATACCGCTGGCATAGTATCTGGAATATTCATTAATATTGAGCCAAGCCTCTCCTACCAGATACGCATCATCCTTCTGCCCCTTGACTACTCCAGTCAACCATGCCAGAAAATCAATATTTTCCTGCTGTCCGTCAGTATAATATTCCTTAACCGCATCCAGTCGGAAGCCGCCTACACCCATATCCAGCCAGTACTCGGTAATCTTCGCGATCTCATCCCGAAGCGCCTCACAATCCAGATTCAGATCCGGCATCTCGCTCCAAAACTGTCCCTCATAGTACCAATCCGTTCCCGCCACTTTATAGTAGCCGCTTTGCTCTTCCTTGGAAAAGTGATAATAATCAAAATATGTGCACTCCTCCACGTTCGGTTCGGCCTCCCCAAGGTCTTTCAGATAGGTACACGCTTCCTGAAACCAAGGATGCTTGGAGGATGAATGATTTAACACCAGATCCATGATAACCTTGATCCCTCTCTCATCACATGCCGCAAGAAATTCCTTGAAATCGTCCACCGTGCCGTATACTGGGTCAATATCGTAATAATCCGTCACATCATACTTATGATAAGTCGGTGACGGATGAACCGGCATAAGCCAGATCCCGTTACACCCTAAGTCCGTGTCGGTCGTATCATCTCCGTCATTGATATAATCCAGCTTGGAAATCAGCCCTTGCAGATCACCGATCCCATCCCCGTTACTATCGTAGAAGGAATATACAAACACCTCATAATAGGTACGATAATTATCGTCAATGACATTCAGAGGGATCGTATCCGTGATATCCGGCTGCCCCTGCGCCACCGCTTCCTCACTCTCAGCTTCCGCCATATCGCTCTGCTGTGTATCCGCCGCGCCGCCTGTCTCCGTTTCCGCACCTTCCGTCTGCGGTACTTCCTCCGCCTTCCCACAGGAAGTCACGAACATCAGGCACAGTGCCATCACAAGAGCAATATTCCGCACAGTTCTCCTGTCCTTTCTCATATTCCTGTCACACACCTTTCTAATTCTGAAAAATGCAGACTGCCCACAGACAGTCTGCATTTCCATATTTATTTCTATTATAACTTTCAACTCAGTCGGGAAGAATGCTCGCCGTCCTCGGCGGCATTCTTCTAAACATGACTTAGTTATACTTAGGCTGCGTATTTTGCAGCCTTAGTATAACTTCATGTTTTAACCTTTGACAGCACCACCTGTAACACCTTCTACGTAGTACTTCTGCAGGCACATAAAGAGTATCGTAATCGGAACTGCGATCAACATACCGCCCGCACAGAATCTGGTGAAGTAGCCCTGATAGTCATTGGTCCATACCCATCTCTGCATTGCCACCGCTACGTTGTAGCTGTCGGAATAACCAAATGCCACATAGGAAGCAAACACGTAATCGCACCAAGGATTCATGAACGCTGTCAATAATGCGTAAATGATAATCGGCTTCGACATCGGCAGGATCATCGTGAAGAATACTCTCGCTCTGGAAGCACCGTCAATTCGTGCCGCCTCATCAAGTGCCTTCGGGATCGTATCGAAATATCCCTTGGTCACGTAATATCCCATACCGGAACTTGCCACACCGATTAAGATCAATCCGGGAATCGCGCCCTCCTGTGTCAGACCGAACTGCTTCAACAGGAAGTACAGACAGATCATGGAAAGGAATCCGGGGAACATACCCAGAATCAACCAGAATCTCATCAATACGGTACGACCTTTAAAACGCATACGTGACAGTGCATAGCTGACACACAATACCATCATTGTCGATAATATCGCTACAAAGAATGCAATGACCAGGGTATTGCCATACCAACGCACAAACTTGCTCTCTTCGCTAAACAGAAATGCATAGGAATCCAGCGAAAACTGTTTCGGCAGCAAATAATCTACCATACCGCCGCCGCCTTCGTTCATGGAACGAAAGCTCTGTAAAAACATACATACAAACGGGAATAACCATATGATACTGATAACAATTAATACAATATAGGTAATCGTATTGCCTATCGCTCTTTTTGTTTTCATTGAACCTGTTGTCATTATTGGAATCCCTCCTCATCTTTTACAGATGGCAGAATACCGTATACTGCCAAGGAAATAACTGCAGTTACAACGAATACCATAATACCGAGGACTGCCGCCATACGGTAGTTCGTATCGTTTACCGTCATCTTATACAGCCATGTGACAAGCAGATCCGTGTAACCGGCCTTGTTGGAAAGTGCCATGGACTGCGGTCCGCCCTGCGTCAGCAGATAGATCACGTTGAAGTTATTCAGGTTACCTGTATACTGTGTAAGCAGGAACGGACCTGTTACAAACAGCATATAAGGAAGTGTAATGCTGCGGAACATCTGGAATCCGGTTGCGCCGTCGATTCTTGCACTCTCGTACAAGTCTTCCGGAATGTTCATCAAAAGTCCGGTGGTGATCAACATTGTGTACGGAATACCGATCCACAGATTAATGATAATAATCAGAACTTTTGCCAATGTCGGATTAGACCAGAACGGAATATAGGAGCTTATCCATCCCCACTTCATCAGATAAGTGTTGATCAAACCGTCATTTGCAAACATCTTATATACGTACAACAAGGATACAAACTGGGGAACCGCGATGGTAACGACCAGAATCGTTCTCCAGAGTTTCTTGAATTTGATTCCTTTTTTATTTATCATGATCGCAACGCCCATACCGCAGAAATAGGTAAGAAATGTTGCAAAGAATGCCCATATCAACGTCCATCCCAGCACAGTAAGGAAAGTGGAACCGATTCCCGATGTACCGAAAGAGAGCATATTCTTAAAGTTTTCCAGTCCCACCCAAGTGAACAGATTTGTGGGCGGCTGATGATTTGCATCATAATCCGTAAACGCGATACAGATCATGAATACGATCGGCAGTGCCGTGAATACCATGACTCCTGTGAAAGGCAGTGCCATTAGTGTCTTATCAAAATTAGAATCTAACAACGAATGCAGATCCTGTCCGTTCGTCGCAAGCTTTTTCCCCGCTGCCAGCAGCTTCTCTTCATTCCGGTTCACTCTGACATTTACCCGCCATACCAACAGGAAAACGAAGATCAGAACAATGGTCAAGATACCATAAAGCAGAATAAGGAAACTGTTATCATTGTAGCTATAGGTTCCGTTATCATTCATGACTCTGGCAACCGTTCCCAGCGTACCGATATCCTTCAGATAATTCCATCCAAAGCCAACCAGATAGAGAATAAACAACACTTCTACTGCAAGAAGCGCCAAACCGCGAACAAACTGCTTACGCATAATGGGACCGAATCCCATGATCAGAAAGGAAACTTTAGTCTTCCAATCTCCTTCCACAAATGTCAGGCCAATTTCTTTAAAATCATTGCCAAGATTGCCGAAGAACTTTCCTACCGGATTTTGCTTATTTGCCGTACTACCGGAATTTGCTTCTTTTCCCATATCAAAAATACCTCCCGACTCTGTATTTCTTTCTGTCTGATATGATTACAATACCCGCCAGAGAGAAAATGCTCTCTGGCGGACAATATTGTACTGATTTTACATATTACTGTGCGTAAGAAATGCAAGTATCCTGGAAGTTCTGAAGAGCTGTCATTAACTCTTCATCTGAGGAAGATGTGCTCAGAGTACCTGTGATCACATCATCACCAAGAGATGTAGCCAGTGTCCAGTAGTCACCAGGATAGTTACCCTGAGGAATCGTGTTTACAAGCTGCTCTGCCAGTGCGGAAAGAGCTACGTCTGCCTGTACTGCAGGATCCTGCTGAGCTGTTACGTTAGAAGGACCCCAGCCTGCCTCTGTATAACGGGAAAGCTGTACGTCTGCGCTTGTCAGATACTGAGCAAGTGCGTGGCATACTGCCAGCTTGCCTGCATCTTCCTGAGGCTTGATACCTAATAACTTGAATCCGCCGAAACCGCTCAACTGATATGTGTTACCGTCAGAACCTTCGAAAGAAGGAAGCTTAGCACATGCGTAGTTGTCGCCGAATGCTGCCTGAGCCGGGCCGGAATCCCATGTACCGTCAACGATTGCTGCGATGTTGGTTCCGTTGTCTACGGAAGAACCGTTCTGGAAAGAGGAAGAAGCTTTCAGCTCAATGATCTCTTTCATTGCAACCAGACCCTTGTCGGATGCGTAGTCAATATTACATTTTGTGAAGTTACCTGCATCATCAGTATCATAAGTTAATGTACATCCTGTTGCAAAGAAGAATGCCGGCTGATACCATCCGGAATTGATCTCGAAATAGAAGTTCTTACCTGCTGCCTCACAATCCTCAACGATCTTCTCTAAAGAAGTAGGATCCGTGATAACGCTGCTGTCATAGTATAAGAAGTAACCGTTATCAGATGTCATAGGATATGCATAGATCGTGCCACCTACAGTAGCTGCGTTTGCTGCACCTGCATCATTCTCAGATGTAACGAAATTTGCATTGTCGCCAACGATCGGGCAAACCGCACCTGCGGATACAAGACGTGTGATCTGATCCTGTGCGAAACCGAAGATATCTGCACCACCCTCTACGTCAGTGATCATGTTACCAGCTGCGTCGCCTTCACCTACAGGCTCAACGCTGACCTCATAACCAGCCATATCCGGATTAGCTTCCATAAATGCTGCTGCCTGTTTCTGAGTGAACTCAACAACGTTCTCAGCTACCCAAACCTTAATCGTACCAGAACCGTACTCTACTGCTTCGTCTGCTGCCGGTGCTGCATCGTCTGCCGGTGCTGCGTCATCTGTTGCCGGTGCTGCATCGTCTGCCGGTGCTGCGTCGTCTGTTGCCGGTGTGCTTGCTGTGTCGTTGCCGGAATTACCGCAACCTGCAAGACAGCCGGCTACCATTGCTGTTGCCAGTAATGTTGCCAATACTTTCTTCTTCATAATTTTTTCCTCTTTCTTTCCGATTTAGCAGAGACCTTTTCCTCTCTAAATCTTAGTTTCACCATTTTTCTGGTTTCTATATAAAACGTGTTTGCACGTCTTATACCAAAGGTTTTATATTCTATAGCTATAGAATATAAAGAAAGGACTAGTCCTTTCTTGCGCCCGCCACATCATCAGCGCCTGTATAACGCTGTCTGCGTACGAATCCAGCTTCTGCGCTCTTCCGGAAGAAGTTCATCCGTAAAACGCCATTTCCAGTTCGTGCCGATGGTAGAAGGCTGATTCATTCTTGCCTCATTTCCGAGTTGTAGGATATCCTGCATCTGCAGGATCACCACATCCGCTACACTGGCGTACGCTGTTCTGATCAAAGCATCAGATATTTGCTCTTTGTTTTCTATATTTAAATAGGAGTACATATATGCGAGCTCATAATCCGTGTGATTCCGATAATAACCGACCAGCGTATCATTATCGTGTGTTCCCACATACAGTACTGTGTTGCTGTCTGTATAATTGTGCGGGAGATACTCATTATCCGCCTTACCGTTAAAAGCAAACAGAAGTACCTTGATATCCGGCCATCCCATCTTATGGATCAGCTTATTGACCCCTGGAAGCACCGTACCCATATTCTCTGCGATGATCTTCTTATCACCCACAGCTTCCTCTATGACATCCGCCAGTTTCTTGCCCGGTCCCTTCGACCATCGTCCCTCACGGATATCTGTCTCACCCGCTGCAATACTGAAATATTTCACGATCCCAAGGAAGTGATCAATCTTCAAAACATCAAATAACGCCGCCTGTTGTCTGATCCTGTCTCTCCACCAGCAAAAACCGTCCGCCTCCATGGCCGCCCAATCATATACCGGATTGCCCCAGATCTGACCTTCCTTTGCAAAATCATCCGGCGGACAAGCCGCAACCCGGACTAAACCACCCTTGGAATCCAAGTCAAACAATTCCCGATGTGTCCATACATCCACACTGTCATATGCTACATAGAAGGGCACATCTCCGATCATCTGTATGCCTTTGCGATTCGCGTATTGCTTTAAAGCATCCCATTGTCTGTAAAACTCATATTGACAGAAATTCCAGAAAGAAATCTGTTCAGCGAGCTGCTGTCTGTACTGTATCAGCGCCTCTTCCTGTCTGTCCCGAATCGCCTCATCCCACTCGTACCAGGGTTTATTGTCCGTATGGTACTTAAGCGCCATATAGAGGCTGTAATCTGCAAGCCATTCGTTATTCCTGTCGCAAAATGCTATGTACTGTGCATTCCGGCAGTCAAACCGCTCATACGCCGACCTCAGGACCGTATATCTGTTCTGATACAACACGGAATAATCTATATTATCACTGCTGTCTCCCCAGCGGTAAGAATTAATCTCTTCAATCCGCAGCAATCCGTTCTCGACCAGATCATCCAGATCAATATAATAAGGATTACCCGCATACAGCGAGATTGATTGGAATGGGCTGTCCCCCACGCTGAGCGGCCCCATCGGCAGTATCTGCCAATATTTCTGCTTCAGATCCGCGAGCAGATCCACAAATTTGAAAGCCGCGTTACCAAAGGTTCCTATTCCATACGCGGAAGGCAGACTGGATATCGGTAACAATATGCCTGCTCCCCTCGTTAACGATTTAGCCTTCACACTTCAATCCCCCAACTACGAAAATAAATACGAAGTATTTCGTAAACTTTCGCATCCGAAATAAATTTACCACCAAAATATGCAATTTGTCAATATAGAAATCCTTTTCCTAATTTAATTTTTCCGTTTTGCACGGATTCAAACCAGTCTATTTGTAAAGTTTATACAAAATTGCGAAACCTTTCGCAAATCATAAAATGCACTATTGCATTATTTTTCTTTTTC